>JAFSWD010000022.1 GCA_017444675.1 Lachnospiraceae bacterium | reverse complement strand
GGACTGACATGACGCATGACGTACAGTATGCCATATCCCAGCTGGCCGCTGATGAAGCCAAAGTTGCCAGGGCACTCATGGCCTATGAGGGCGGAGACACTAATAAAGCCCGCAAAAACCGCAATCTTAAAAAAGAAATCTCCCGCCGCAACCTGTACATCCGACACCAGCTGGGCATACGAAAAGCCGAATACGACAGGATTTTCCGGAGCATGCAACAGAAGTTAAGTGCCTCCCTTCGCGATTATGGCGCCGATAGGGGCCTCGACCCCGAACCGGAAATTTAATAAGAAAGTTAAATTATACATATCACATCAATAAGAGCCGCCTCCTTCCGGAGGCAGCTCTTTTCATTACCTAAAACTCATCTTCATTCGATCTATTCTGATCTCTTTCCCTCTCATACTCTTCATCACTCATGACATCGCTGTCACCGCCGCCATCGTCATCTACCAGATTGCTTTGAGACACTTCCTCGCCTTCCTCTTCTTCTTCGCTTTTTTTCTGATCTATCTTCGGCTTGATGACTTTTACCCAGAGCAACACCCCGCCGCCGAGAAGCAAAAGTAACGCAATAAGAAGCAACCATATCAGCGGGTTTCCTTTTTCTTCCTCCTCGACATCTTCGCTGACTATTGCGGCAGGCCTGACATTCGGATTATTATCCATGGTACTTTCATCTAGCTTGTTATTTTCCAATATCTGCTCTATCCTTGCCTTTTCTTCATCCGTGAGATCTTCTTCTTTTATCGAGTGTGCCTCCAGGTTCTGCAATTCATACTCTGTGTAGTTATCCTTATATAGAGTAGGTATCACCCTTTCTTCGTCCGGGGCATTGACTACCACCTTTTCGGTCTTTGTTTTCTCTATTTTTGATGTGGTACTTGACGGGTTCTCTACAGTCGTACTATGTGTACTTTCCGTACTTTTTACTGTGTCCTTACTCTCCCCTGTGACATAGTACATCGCCGTAAAAACATGGTTTCCTCGACATATCCCGTCATACAAATAGCCCGTGTCTGCCAACCAGCACACAAAGCTATAAATCTTCCCGTCCATCGTAAAATCCCCGGGTTTTGCGGGTTCCTGCAGTGCTGCCCCGAACTTGCTTGTAACCGTTTTTATCACGACCCCGTTCCAGTCCTTAAAAATAGAGGAGTACAGCGTATCGTCTATTGCTGTCTTTGTGGTGTTCCCTGATGCGCTGCTACTGGAGCCGGAAGAAGTAGAGCTGCTTTCTTTCTCAAAAACAGCTTTTATGGTGCAATTATTTCCCGGCATTACCACCCGTGTTGACGATTTCGTATTATCAATAAAACTCGCCGACCCTGAACTTTCCCATTTTTTAAACTTATAGCCCGTATTGGCCTGTGCCTTTATGGTTATTTCTTCACCTTTCTTTCCTGTAGATTTACTCGCACTGGCATTTCCGTTGCCGTCTGTCTGTACCGTCAGGGTATACTCGTTCTCACTCTCGGCTCCTATCTTTTTAAAAGCGGCCTTAATTACCACATCCCCCGCAGGCATCGCAAAGGAAGTCATTACGAGCTTTTTTGAGACCAATGATACAGAGCCCGACACCACGGTCCAGCTTGCGAACTTATATCCGTCATCAGGAGATGCGTTTATCGTTACAGTCTCACCCTTCCCTGCAGTGGCAAGGCTTGTGTAAGCCTGCCCGTGACCGTCATCCTTCATGGTAACTGTATATTTTTCCGATTCAAAAACACCTGTTATGTCTACATTAGCATCACCCATGGCAAAACTCGTATTTGCACTGTATTCATCTTCTATGGTTACAGCTCCGGAGTTTACGATCCATTGATCAAAGTAATATCCGTCATATGCCTGCGCCGTAAGCACTACCTTAGTGCCTTTTACGGCGGAATTCAGGGATGCTGTCACTTTTCCGCTTCCTGTAACGTGCAGGTCAACGCTGTGCCTTGTAGTTGTCCCGGGGTCAGGATCCAGACGGGAGGTAGATTCAAAATAAGCCTTAAGCTTCACCGGTTTCTCACCCATCAAAAAAGTGGTAGTTGATACCCCAGGGCTTGCCACCACAACGTCTCCTTCGATCACATCCCACCCGCCAAAAAAGTACCCATTCTTAGCAGCGGCTGTGATGGTTACAGTCTCACCTTTCCCGGCAGACGCAGGCCTTGCCACGGCAGTTCCCTGTGTGGCGTCGTAATCTATCGTAATCTCTCTTTTCACCGCCGCAAAGTTAGCCGTGATATTTGCAGGGCCCGCTTTCATCGCAAAGCTCGTAGAGGCACTTTTGCTGTTTTTAAAAACTACACCGCTTGTACTGCTCCATCCCGAAAATTCATAATCATCAGAGGCCGGTGCTGCCGTTATGGTTATGACATCACCTGTCTGTCCCTTTGTAGAGGATGCCGTGGCCGTTCCCATAACGGAATCGGATACCGTGACATTGATCGCATATGTTTCTTTCTCGTAAGTAACTGTAACCGTTACATCTTCAGTACCCTGAAGAAAAGTATAGACATTATCCGTAACCTTCGTTACGGTTATGTTTCCGTCTTTGTCCCTGGCTGTAACGGTTTTGACTTTATACCCCGGATCGGGATGAGTGGTGATCGTTACTGTACTTCCTTCTGCTGCAGGCGAGGGCTCTATGTCATACGTGCCATTTTCGGATTTAGATGCTGTGATCTCATGCTGAGGAGCCGATAAAGCCTCAAAAGCGGCGTTTATCGTGACATCGGAAGCTATCATTTTAAAGCTCGTTACGGATGCATTAGGGTCTGCTATAGTAACCGCATCAGACGTGATCCACTTTTCAAACGCATAGCGATCGGGATCAGATGGCGAGGCTTTTATCACTACGATATCGCCCTCCTTTGCCTTATCTGTCTCTATTTCGTTGACATAGGACTTTCCCTCCCCGTATCCGTCCGCATTCGTTATGTTTATGGTGTGAAGTATACCCCGAAAAACGGCCTGAAGCTCCACATCACCGTCAGGCATGATAAACGAGTACATATTCGCACCCTCATTCGCAAAGTCTGCCGGATAAGCAAGCTCCCCCTGTACCACCCTTATGGTATCAAGGACGGAACCCGTGCCGGGTATGACGGTCAAAGTTACTTTATCCCCCACTTTTGCACTTTCAGTGTCGGCAGTGATCTCACCTCCGCCCGTGTTCCTTCCCGTGTTGGTCAGGGTGATGACATGCACGGCCTCATCTTCCACAAAAACAGGCACAAAGATCATATCCTCTCCCGTCATCGTAAACGTAAGCACCCCGGTATCGGGATCAGTCGTATAATTTACAGGATCACCTTCCTTTGTGGTCTCAGGGGATATCTCCCACCCCGCAAAATGCCACCCATCTTCTGCTGTCGGGGTAAGAGTTATGGCATCCCCAAGTTTTCCCTTATAGTCCGCATGAGCTTCGTCTATCTCTACGCTCCCGTGTGCACTGCCGACATCTATGGAAATGGAGTAGTCAGCAAGTACAAAGCTTGCATTGACGGTTACGGTTTTATCCTCTGTGCCTGCCGTAAGCTTTACGTGATACTCTGTCCCATCCTGGGAGGGATCGGTAAGCTCTATACTGTCATCGCTTATATTCCATTCCTTAAGCTTATAGCCATATGCGGGCACGGCCTTTATCATCACATCCGTACCGGCTTCGACCCCGCCTGCCTCCGTGGGAAAAGGTACTGTAAACTTCCCTTCACCATCCGCAACATAAGCCTCCGCCGTGCCATTGCCGTCAGTTTCGCATGTTACGTTCAGCTTGTTATTTTCGGTTGTATACAAAAAAACAAAGGTGGAGAACACGTCGGAGTCAAAGTAAAATGTGTTTGTGCTTCCGACCTGATGTACGTCAATGCTCTCGGCAACGCTTCCTTCAGCATAATCATGGATCCGCAGCATCGAGTAGCTCTTCATATGCTTTCCGGTGCCCCAGTCAGCTACCGTAAAGTATACCGTCAGGGGTATGTTGTTGTTGGTCTCTGTTATCTGTGATACTTCGCCTATATCTGAAAGGCCGTCCTCTGAAGAGCTGATATACTTGTACACGTTAAACTCTATCGGCAGAGCGTTTTCATAAGAATCAACAGAGGCAGCTATGGATGCCATTGCGTTTGCGTGTCCCGACGGGACAACATACTCCGCATTCTTTATTGCGTCAAAATTGCTGACATTTTCAGCATCAACCCTGACAAAGATATTATAACCCGCATCCAATGCTGTCATTTCCTCACTACCCGAATCGGTATCCACGACAGCATTCATAAGGGTAGTTCGTGACTCGTTAAAAGATACGTCCGAAACACCCGTGCTTTCGTTCTTTGCTATTGAGTAGACGTTTCCCGTATTCACGACCTCCGCCGTGATCCCAAGGCTTAAAGTCCCTGCCTTAACGTAAGCGGGATTCAGGCCTGACACAAGGCAGAAGGCAAGCAGGCAGGATAAGATCCTGTAAGATATCTTTTTCATGGCGAAATCCTTTCTATAATATAAATGCTTTTTATTGGGTCTATTGATTAAGAACAGATTTTTATTCGGGAAAAGAACGGATATCATGATTTTTAAGGAAAAAGACAGGCGAAATCGCCTGTCTTTCTGTCCCTTTGTTACGGTTATGGAGTTGTTGAATCTGATGTTTTACTGTAAGTAAAACTTAACTGTCCGGAATAACTGCCGATTTCGGTAAGCTCCACCGCAAGCGACCCCGTAAGGCTCCCGGGAAGTGCCGCAGACGTTCCGATCGCTGCCGCATCAGCTGTCGCAGTATTGCGAAAACCCGTTTTTTCCTGAGTCACAGTACCATCTGATGTAACGGAGTCATCAGTCGCAAGGGTCATCGTAAACGTATCCCCCGAGGGAGCGACGTTTACCGTCTCTGTATCCCTTATCTTCCCGTAGCATGTAATGGTATACTCACCCTCATAGGTATTGGGAGTGGACGGATTAGTAGACTTTTCAAGCGAAACGGTGGCACTTGCGGGCAGAGCGATAGTATAGGAGCTGTCCACTACGGCCAGAATTCCTATAGTCATTTCGCCGGTGCTCGATTCGTTAAAGGTAGTCGTGGGGTCTGCATACACCGGTACGGCAAGCCCTGCAATGGCTCCGGATAGGGCAGCAACCCCCATAAGTATACTAAGAAATCGTTTCATGTGTTTCCCCCTTTCTTAAACTATACAAACGCCCCAAAGGCGCTTATATCATGCTTTTTAATAGCGTTTTGCAATATACATAAGCCCTTCCCTGTTAAGCTTCCTCGAATATCTGGAGTCAAGGTACATAATGGGATAGCCCGCATTGCTTTCATGCTTCACCTTTACCAGTGCGGGATGGAGGGCGTCTTTTATCGCCGTGGCTCCCCCTCCGTAGACATACACCACCTCAAGCATCGACCCGATCCGGACTATCAGCTTCTTAAACTGTGCGGTTATCTCCTTCACAAAAGCGACCGTCTCTTCTTCTACTACATGGCTGACCGTTTCATGCATGGTCCTCTGCATCGCCGACGGCTTTTTTAAAAGAAAGGTCTCAAGATCCTTACGTGTTTTAAAGGCATGTCCGTCATCTGTGAGCCTGTCCAGTGCTTTCGCCATGACCGAACCATAGCCCTTATCGAGCGTAAAAGAAGCATCAGAATTAAACTTACCGCCCATGAATACGGGGAAGTTGACAGTCCCCTCCCCTATATCGATCCCCGCAACGCTTGTAGCCGCCTTTATATCCTCTGCAGTGATCGCAGGATCAAAGGAAGGGTCTACCTTTCTCACATCGTCAAGCAACGCAGTAAGGAACCCCTCACCCAACTCATTAGCCTTCTGGATTATCGCAAACTGTGCGGAAGCCCCTTCGGCAAGCACCTGAACATCCTGAAGCACGATATTAAACCGGATAAGCCTTTCAAAGTTGTAAAAGGTCACCATGTGTGTATCCGATTTTAAGCGATTTGCGTAATCGACCCTGTGGCGGATATACTCCCTTATAGGAAGGGCTATCGCTATGCGGGCTTTTACCGTGATGATGTCAACAGGCAGCATCTTTTTTTCATCATAATAGTCCTGCAATGCTTTACAGGCGATGGACCCGAGCAGCAAAACACCTGACAGGTCCTGATTGGCCTTGCTTATGTGGGAATAGATGTCAAACTCTTCAAGGCTCATGCCGGAAAGCACACCCCTCTCACCAAAAAGCCTGCGATTCTGATCCTTTATTAAGGGCGTGTCAAAAGAAATATCCGCCTCGTTAAAGATATTGTCGATAACATAGGGGATATCCTTCCCTTCAGTCTTGATGTCATGGATGTTTGTGACATAGGCTACCGATGACGGGATATCAACTACCGTTTCCTTATGTGTCTTTTCATTTTCGATAAGGCCTTTGACATAACCGTTGCCTATATCGATTCCACCGATAATTCGCATTTCTTTCCCTTTCTGTTATGAGAACATTGACGCCAGGGCATCTGATACCGCTGAATTGTCAGGCGTGTAATCTGCCCTGTTTTCTTCTTTTTTGATCTCTTCCACATTCTTTTCGGATGTTCCCGCAGGCCTTCCCGGACGTATGCCCGGATTCTGAACAGGCTTACAGAAGACATCCACAAAACCCTCTCTTTTCACGGACTCCCTGATAAGCATGCGGACAGACACGCTTAAATTTGCCTGTAAGCTTATCCATTCCTTTACATCGGTATCATTTAACGGAACCGTGAAATGATATTGTTTGGCTCTTTTTCCTTTCATAACAAAAAAATCCTTTCATTTGAAGGCAGCTGCCCTTATTTCAGAGACAGCTGCCTGATATCCTCTTATTCAACGATCGTCAGCACCACCTGGTTTTCTCCTGCCGTAAGGGGAATAAAGTCATCACCGGACTGTACAAAGGGCTGCTCCAAGAATGAGATATTATGTGTCCCCGCTGAGAGGTTTTCGGCAGGTTTCCAGTTTACATGCTGCCCGGAGGGGATAAGATCCGTTGAAAATACCATTTCGCCCCTTGTCCCGTCCTCATTGAGCTCATAGATCTCATATTTCATGAGGAAATCTTCATTTTCAGGAAGATTTTCCAGATAGATCACCGTGTCCTTGTTGCAGCTTGAATTGTCAATGCCGGAAAAATACACGTTCCTGTTGGACAGGTCGTTCGGATCAGATTTTTCCGAATTAGCCGTGGTATCAAGGCGGAGGTTGCCATAACCGGATGATTCCGTCTTAACAGTATTGCCATTATCCTTATGCAGGAAATAATACGCTGCCCCTGCGCCTATCAGTCCAAGGATTATAAGGATCAGGACTATGATCACAGCCTTTGACGATCTGCCTTTATTTCTGGTGAATGGCTGGTTAATGGTACTTACTGCTTCTGTACTCATGGCTTTTTTATTCCCCCTTTTATCATGAACTGATTTCTTTTCGTTTTCTGTTTTCTGCGAGGCCGGATGCTCTACCTCTGCCCATTCGTCATCTTCATCCAGATTCCCGTCTTCAACGCTTTCGACTCCTGTCAGTTCCTCTTCAACAGGCTCGGGAACGGGTTCGGGTCTTACCCTGCTCCTTACTGCCCTGCGGACGGGAGCAGTCTTTTCAACATCGGCTGTAACACTTTCACTCTTTTTTGTTTCTAAAGCAACAGGCTGTGAAGCGGGTTCTTCCGCTGAATGTTCCTGCTTTGATGCTTCCCTCGCTTCTCTTAAAAGAGATCTCTTTTTTATGGCCGGTCTCTCAACACCGTTATTGACCACGTTTTTTAAGAAATCCTCATTGCTTGTAATGGATCTTTGGGATTCCTCATTATGATCTTCAGGTTCATCCTTTACCTGTACATCGGCCTGTACCGGTTCAGGCTCCGGGGTTTTTACAGGAGCGGGCTCCGGATCAGGCTCGGGAACGGGATCTTCTTCTGCCGGTTCAGGCTCCGGCTCTTTCGTTATTTCTTTCGTTGCTTCTTTATTTTCTTCCTTATTTGATTCTTTCGTTGCTTCTTTATTTGCTTCTTTATTTGCTTCTTTATTTGCTTCTTTATTTGCTTCTTTATTTGCTTCTTTATTTGCTTCTTTATTTGCTTCTCCCCGAGGGTTATCCCATTTCTCTTCCATGCGCTGCATATGCTGCATCATCATCTGTATCGTCTGCAATAGCATTACGTTTGTATCATCTGCTTTAGGTGATCTTTCCATTGAAAGATCTTTTGCAAACCTGTTCAGATTATCACCGACAGATGGGGGTGTGGGAGCCTTTTCATCTTCGGATGAAGAAACTTCAGGCTCCGGCTCTTCAGGACTCTCTTCAGGAGATGGCTCACTAACGGGTTCACTGTATGCTTCATCGCCATTCATAGCATCGGACTCATCTTCATCGTCTGTTGTAATGACATTCTCATATTCATCAGCATCACTGTCAGCTTCATCAAAAAAACCGTCAGGCTCTGCATTATCTTCGGGAGCCCTTGCAAACGGGTCATAGCTTATATTCAGGCTTTCTTCTTCGGGTTTATAGGGGTCGGCAGAGGGCTCCGTATTCCTCGGGACATCCTGCTCTGAAGGCATCATCAGTTTGTTTCCCCTTATGAAGGTATCCTTCATCTGTAAAAGATAGCTGATCTGTTCTTTAGTCATGCCTTCGATGCTGATCGCTTGATCCGACTGTTCTTTTGTTACGCCGGGGGCTTCCTGCCCCATAACCTTTTTATCTTCCATAACCGTTCCTCACTGGTCAATCCCTGTTCGGGATCTTAATATATCTTTTTCTATCTGCAAGTGTGATCGAAACGACAGCCAAAAAAGCCGCCGCAGTCGATATGATCAGATTAATACGCATCACACCACCTCCACCTTTCCGTTATCAAGATCGAAGATACGGAGAGTGGCTTTACCAACACCCCCGTTTTCAAACGAGACTACAGGCTTCGGAGGCGGAATCAAGGGCTTATCCTTTCTCATGTGCCCTGACAGAGCAATCAAAGCCGCACCTGCAGCTATACACATTATTCCTTTGATAAAAGATTCATCATTCATACATAGAGTCTCCTTTTTTACTTTCTAATAGGTAAGAACAGTTTTTTTAAACTGAAAACCGTAAAAACAAAACCTATTTTTAAATAAATTTACATTATCGATATTTCCTCTACATCGGCTCCATTTTCAAAAATGTATTCATTCACCCTCCTGCGGATGATACCGATAGCCTTCCTTAAACCTAATGAATCGTGAAGAGCTTCATTAGCTATTTCATGAATCGCTTTATCGCTTATGCTTATCCTCTTATGATAAAGCTTCTCAATCTGCTTTACTCCGCCATTTTCAAAGCCGGATAAAAATGCTACATAATCCTCGGCACTTAAGGGCTCTACGTTCATGATGTCAACGACCCTTCCTGCTATCTCCTTAAGCATGCCGAACTCTATCATGTCGTTTAAGGTCACCTTTTTATCATATGCCCTCTCTTCATCCTGCTTTGCTAAAAAGCCTATCCTGTTAACGGTCTTCTGTGCCTTTTCATCGGCCTTGTCATAAAAGCTCCCGCATAAGATAAAGGTAATATTTTTGGTCGATGCCATGTTAAAGGTTCCCATCTGGGTCCTTTTTGCAAACCCCTCGTCTAAAACCTTCAAGAAATCCCCCTGAACATTGCGGGAGACATTAGCCCCCTTCCCGTCAAACGTGGGTGCGATGAGCTTGTCAAATTCGTCAAACACGACGATGCCGTTGTCAAAGGGAACGGTCTGCATGATCTCATTAAGGTTGATGCCTTTAAAACCGTTCAGTGTGATGCTTTTGGAATCTATGAAAAAGACACTTGGATAAATGCTTTCCTTGACAGTTTCCCAAAGGAAGG
>JAFSWD010000021.1 GCA_017444675.1 Lachnospiraceae bacterium | reverse complement strand
CTTCAGGGCGGAGAGGATATGAGCTACAGTTCTGAGGACATCGCCGATCTGGTTAAAGGTATAAAGAAAGGCTTTCCGGACTGTGCCGTCACTTTGTCTGTGGGAGAGCGCAGCCGTGAAGATTACCAAAAGTGGTTTGATGCAGGGGCGGACAGGTACCTTTTGAGACATGAGACCGCCAATGAGGAGCACTATGGTAAGCTTCATCCTGCGGAGCTTTCCCTTAAGCACAGGATCGACTGCCTTAAAACCTTAAAGGACATAGGCTATCAGGTGGGGGCAGGGTTTATGGTAGGATCGCCTTATCAGAGAGTAGAGGATCTGGCAGAGGATATGGTCTTCCTAAAGAAACTGGATCCTCATATGGTTGGCATAGGACCTTTTATACCTCATCACGATACTCCTTTTGCGGACTATAAGGCGGGGAGCCTTGAACTGACGCTTTTCATGCTGGCGCTTCTGAGGATCATGCTGCCGGGGGTACTTTTGCCTGCCACAACAGCTCTTGGGACAATTGCCCCCGACGGAAGAGAACAGGGGATACTTGCCGGGGCGAATGTGGTAATGCCCAATCTTTCTCCACGGGATGTGCGGGGGAAATATATGCTTTACGACAATAAGATCTGTACAGGGGATGAGGCGGCCGCTTGCAAAGGCTGTATGGACAGAAGGATAGAACGGATCGGTTATCAGACTGTGATAAGCCGCGGTGACAGTCCCTATTGTTCACGATAATTTGTGAGAACGAAAGACGGTCAGGTGAGTCTTAAAAGTAAGTCGAAACCTTTGATATTTTTTTACGTGTTTATTGGTAGAAGGTTTTAAAAGGGAGGATAACAAAATGAAAAAGAATATGGCACTTATATTGATCGTTTCATTATTTGTTTCCGGCTTTTCGGCTTGCGGCAAGAGTCCGATCGATGAGCAGGTGGTCTGGGCAGCGGATATTAAGAGCACAGAGGTTAACAGTTTTGACTGGAAGATGGATATGGATCCTTTTGATGAAAAATTCCTGGAGCATGTATCCCAAAAGAAGCAGGGGAATTATATGACTTCGCCCCTTTCCTTCAGATATGCCCTGGGGCTTCTTCTGGCGGGAGCGGAAGGAGATACGAAAGCAGAACTTATTAAAGCTCTTGAAGTAAATTCGGAAGAAGAATGGAATGAAAAGTGTTTGATATTTAATGGTGTCGTTGATCGGTTTAAAGCCAATCTCCAAAGAGAGATCGATCAGATCAATGTATATAAAGAGCAGGGTTGGATGCCCAAGGACGGAACAGAACCCTACAGGGCCTTAAGAGTTGCCAATTCCGTCTGGAAAGCGGAAAGGATAAAAGCGGATTTTAAGGAGGATTATCGTAAGACCGTCGAGCAGATATATGCAGCGGAATATCGCTCCTTCACGCCTAAAAATGCTGTGGAAAAGATCAACGAATGGGCTGACATAAAAACCGAGCATATGATCTCCAAACTCCTTCCGGACAATTATCCCACCGATATGCTGGCGGTAGTTCTGATGAATGCCTTGTATTTTAAGGATGCATGGGAAAATGAGTTTGATAAAGGGGCGACTCATGAGGCGGATTTTTATGCCCGTTCGGGGCAGACTGTCCGCAAGGAGTTCATGAGTAACACAGATCATTATTCCTATTATGAAGATAAGGATACCAAGCTGGTGATCCTTCCCATGAAGGGCGGGATCTATATGGCCTTTGTACTTGGATCGCAGGACGGGCTGTCAGAGAAGATCGCTAAGGCTGACTTTGAAAATGTGAAGGTTACAATTCCCAAGATAGATCTGGAAACGGATCTTTCAGGCGGAGAACTGGTGGATTTTCTTAAGGACAGCGGTGTTAAACTGGCCTTTGATGCCGAAAAGGCCGACTTTTCGGCAATGCTGGATAATAGCATATATGTAAGCGACATTATACAAAAAACCCGGTTAAAGCTGGATGAAGAGGGAGTTGAGGCTGCGGCTGTCACAGCTGTTATGGTGGCGGAAACAGCGCTGTGGAGACCGGAGGAACCTAAAGAGTTCACTGCGGACAAGCCTTTTTCCTTCTACATCTATACTACCTGTAATGACTTTACGTCTATGATGTTTGCGGGTGAGATCGTGGAATGATACTGTAAAGACCATAGGAATGAGGTTATGGAAAAAATTGAGATCGGAAATAAAGAAGCACGGGTGGTGCTGATACAGGTAATCGATGAACGGGATACGGAAATCGTTGAAAAGGAATGGTCCATTATCAGGGAAAAAACGGGACAGGATCTTTTGCTCCGCGCATTTACGGTCCGAAACTGGAATATTGACCTGTCGCCCTGGAAAGCACCGGCAGTCTTCGGTAACGAGGGTTTTGGAGACGGCGCGGAAAAGACACTTTCGGAAATCCTTAAAACCTGTAATGACGATACAAAAAAATACTATATAGGCGGCTATTCTCTGGCCGGGCTGTTTGCACTGTGGAGTGCCTGTCATACGAAGGTGTTCGGTGGGGTAGCTGCCGCATCTCCTTCCGTATGGTTTCCGGGCTTTACGGAGCATATAAGAGAAAATGAGATGAATTGCGGATATGTGTATCTGAGCCTTGGAAATAAGGAACCCAAGACCCGGAATCCGGTGATGGCAACAGTGGGCGACAAAATACAGGAAGTGTATGAAATCCTTCTGTCCCAAAACAAAAAATGCATATTGGAATGGAATGAAGGAAACCATTTTAAAGACGCGGACCTAAGGACCGCAAAGGCTTTTTCCGGGTTGTTGACATCACCATCGGACCTGCCAGCGTTTTCGTAAAACTTCAATGCTCTCTACATGGGAGGGCATTGTTTTTTTTTACTTTCTTTGGCACAATTTTCATTTAAATATTTTTCAAACAAGGCCTCATCCGTGGGAATTTCCGCCCAGTCATCGGTCCAGGCGGACAGATAGGCGGCGTTTGATATGGACAGGGAATTTATTCCTTCTTCGCCTCTTGCGATCATGTCGCTTCCGGTAAGGATGGACTTTGCAAAGTCTTCCAGAATCAGAGGATGACCGTCGGGCTCGGGGGCAGTGAATTCTTCATAGCTACTGCCGGGGGTAACAAAGCCTTGCTTGGAGGTAAAGCAGAACTCTCTTTCGGGAGTGTCCAGTTTCCAAAAGCACAGTTTACCATGTTCTACCACGAGCTTTCCCCTGTCACCGGAGATCTCAAGTCTGTTTGTTCCGCAGGCGTCTCCGGTGGTGGTAATGAAAGTGGCTGTAGCGCCGTTTTCATATTCTCCGAAGATGGTAACATCATCTTCCACGTCGATATTATGGTATTTTCCAAAATCACAGAAAGCACGTATTCTCTTGGGCATACCGAATATCCACTGCCAAAGATCCAGATTGTGAGGAGCCTGGTTCAATAAAACCCCTCCGCCTTCGCCTCCCCAGGTGGCGCGCCAGTTACCGGAATCGTAATAGGCCTGGGTGCGGTACCAGTTGGTGATTATCCATACCATTCTCTTTAATTCGCCCAACTGTCCGCTTTTAACGATCTCTCTGGCTTTTGCATACATAGGATTCGTCCGCTGATTGAACATGATACCGAACTTTACACCGGAGTTTGCGGCGGCTTCATTCATAAGGCGGACCTGACGGGCATATACACCCGCGGGTTTTTCGGTCAGCACATGGATCTTCCTTTTGAAACAGTCTATGGCTATGGTGGGATGGTCATAGTGGGGAACGGCTATAAGTACAGCATCGCACAGCCCGCTGTCCAGCATGGACCTGTAATCCGTAAAGCAGGGGATCTCCGGATATTTCTCTGCTCTTTTAAATTTCTCCGGATCGATGTCGCAGAGGGCGGTGACTTGAACGGAAGGACATTTTCCTTCCATGACATTATAAAAATGTCCTGTTCCCATATTTCCGAGTCCAATAATACCAAGTCTTATCTTTTCCATAAAAGCTTCCTTTCTCAGATCAGTTCTTTAAGGGCAGAAACTGCCGCATCAAAAGCGATTCTTGAAGTGGGGTAAATGTACGACATGGTGGTCTTTTCAGCGGCCTCCAGCTTTTCAAAGCCGTCAAATACGGATAAATGAGGTTCTATGGTAAGGACCGAGCCTTTGTAATTCTTTAGCAGATAAGGAAGGTTCCCTATGCCTTTACCCGCAGGGGTAACAGAACCGTCCGCCAGGGCGTCCTTAACATGCATGTATTCAACATAAGGGGCTATCAGATCCCAGGCTTCTTTGGTATCCTGACCGCATTGAACATAGTTTGCGGGATCGAATACGGCTTTTATTTCAGGGAAAGTCTTATGGATGTCTTCACAGCGTTTTGCCATACTTCCGTAGATGCCTTTTTCGTTTTCGTGGCAAAGGATGATGCCCGTTCCGGCAGCGGCAGAAACAAAGGCGCCGAGCCGGTCCGTGACTGCATTTCTGTACTTCTCTTCCTCTCCCGAAGGAACGTAGAAACTGAAAAGTCTGATGCGCTCGGCACCAAGCAGAGCGGAAAGCTCCAGCCCTTTCTTAAAACTTTCAAGATGGGGTTCAAAAGCATCGTTTATCCCTATCTTGCCGTAGGGCGATCCCAGAGACCAGACCCTGATCCCTTCATCATCCAGTCGTTTTCTTATTTCTTTTGCTTTATTCTCCGAAATATCTGCGATGTTTTCTCCGTCTACGCCCCGGATCTCTAAAAGTCCTATACCGTTTTCTTTCATAGCCTTGATCTGCCCTGTGAGTTTTCCGTCCGCTTCATCGGCAAAGGCTGCAAGTTTAAAAGCCATGGGATCACCTCCTTGATCTTTGCCTTAATTATATAATATTGAATTTACATTACAATTACGTTTTTAAGCATATTACATTGTAAATTCACGCATAGTTTTGTATAATGATCTGTGATCCGCAACAAAAACAGCGGAGGGGAGGGCAGATATGCTTAACGAATACTGGTTCGAAGACTTTTATATACGTCATGCGATCGACGAAAAGCCGGACTGTACTTTGCATGCCATGCACATCCATGAGCAATGCGAAATATATCTCTTCATCTCGGGAACCGTGGAATTTCTCGTGGAAGGCGTAAAATATCCCCTGGAGAAGGGGAGCCTTATGCTTATGAGACCGGGAGAAGCACACGTGGCGAGCATATTAAAAGAAGAGGTCTACGAAAGATATGCCTTGAATTTTCCTCTTTCCTTTGCCTCGGATATCGATCCCAGGGGGAAACTTCTGCGGACCTTTACGGAGAGACCGTTGGGGAAGAACAATAGGGTGATATTGTCGGATGAGAACAGGGGGAGGGTTGAGAAGATATTTGCAAGGATGAGCGAAAAAGGCGAGGATTACGACCGGCGGCTGAGTATCAGAACAAATCTGTTCACATTGCTGAATATTATAAATGACGTTTTTGAACTGGGACAGGCTGATGAGGAAGAACAGGCGGATACAGGAGAAAAGATGGTGGCATATGTGAATAGGCATCTGTTCGAGGAGATCTCCATACCGGATATGGCTGCCCATTTTTATCTGAGTCCGTCTCAGTTCAGCAGGACTTTCAAGAGGGCAACGGGAGCCGCTCCCTGGGAATATGTGATGAGAAAGCGTTTGACAAAGGCGAAGGAAATGATACGTTCGGGGCAATCCCTCCGGACGGTGGCTTCGGAATGTGGATTTAAGGATTATTCCTCCTTTTATAGGGCATTTAAAAAATATTTCGGGATTTCTCCCATAAACGCCTGAACGGGGCATAGGATCAGCATAAAAAGCAGGAGATAAAAAAGGGGCTGTTAATTCGGTAAAATTTTTGGTATACTACCCCTTACGTCGTTCGGGACAAAAAGATAAACGGGGGAGGGAGAATGAGATGAGTTATATAGAAGTAAACGGACTTAAAAAGACCTTTACGGTCAGGAAAAAGAGAGAAAAGGGAAAACTTCTCAGAGAGAAGCAGACTGTTGAAGCCCTCAAGGGCGTTTCTTTTTCTGTGGAAAAAGGTGACCTGGTGGGTTACATCGGGCCGAACGGCGCAGGAAAGTCCACAACGGTAAAGATCCTGTCCGGTATCCTTACTCCTGACGGAGGAGAGGCGAAGGTGGGCGGCAAAGTCCCCTGGCTGGACAGAAAGGAATATGTGAAGCATATAGGTGTGGTCTTCGGGCAGAGGAGCCAGCTCTGGTGGGATGTGCCCATTATTGACAGCTTTTCGCTTTTAAAAGACATATACAGGATACCCAAAACAGATTACGATAACAGGCTTAAAGAACTGTCGGACGCATTGCAGCTGGAAGAACTTATGAGGACGCCCTTAAGGCTTTTAAGTCTCGGACAGCGTATGAGAGCCGAGCTCTGCGGTTCCCTTCTTCACAGACCGGAATTGCTGTTTCTGGATGAGCCTACCATAGGCCTGGATGCGGTAAGCAAGCTTGCTCTCAGAGATTTTCTAAAGTGGGAAAATCGTGAATACGGAACCACTGTCATGCTTACAACCCATGATATGGAAGATATTGCAGCCCTTTGTTCAAGGGTGATGGTGCTGGGACACGGCAAAAAGCTTTTTGACGGAAAACTGCCGGATCTTTTGGAAAAGTTCGATACGGTTCGGACCGTCAGCGTAAGATATGACAGTGACGTGTTGAGAATAGATATGCCTGAAAACGTAAAATGCGAACACAAGGGAGAAGAGTACATCTTAACCTACTCTCCGGCGGAATTTCCTACCTCAAGGCTTCTCAAGGCGCTTCAGGATGCGGGAAATATCAGGGAAATGACATTGCAGCCCGAAAACATCGATCATCTGATCGCATCTATGTACAAGGAGATGGATCTATGAGAGCATACTTGACGGTGTTTCGGATGCGAATGCATATGGAGTTGCAATACCGCGGAGCCATGATCGGCGGTATACTTTGCCAGATGTTCTTCGGGATAGTTTTGACGGCTCTTTACAGGGCGCTTTACGCAGGCCATCCTCAAGCGATCCCCATAGAACATGTGGTGACCTATGTTTGGCTTCAGCAGGCCTGTTTTCGCATGCTGGTATCCTCCGACCCGGATCTTTTGGATAAGATCCGAAGCGGAAATATATCCTATGATATGTGCCGGCCTGTGAATATGTATTGGTTCTATTATATGAGGATCATGGCGCAAAAGCTGATGGGAAGCATCATGCGCGGCGTTCCCATGATAGTTGTGGCAGCTCTTTTACCAAAGGGCTGGGGGATCGCATGGCCCCATTCCTTTGCAGGCTTTTGTGCGGCTTGTTTTTCTTTGGTCCCGGGGCTGTTGTGTATGTGCGCCCTTGAAAACATAACAATGGGATTTACCATGAGAACCCTGGATCCAAGAGGGATACAGAGCATGTTAAATCTTCTTATGGTCACTTTTTCGGGTAATCTTTTACCCCTCACTCTTTTTCCAGACAGCTGGCAGAAGGTCATTACTTTTCTTCCCTATGCCCAGCTGCTGGATGCGCCCATAAGACTTTATACCGGTGAATATGCTGTGAGTGAAGCCTTAAGGATCATCCCCGTACAATTGGGATGGTGTTTTGCGTTGACTTTTTTGGGTATGTGGCTGTGGAAATCCAACAAAAAACGCATGATCGTTCAGGGAGGCTGATATGAATACAGTAAAATTATATATCAGGTCGATGGGTATGCTTTTAAAAAGCCATCTGCAATATCCTCTTTCCTTCTTTATGCAGACCATAGCCCAGCTTATCATGGAAGGTGGAGAGATGCTGGCGGTCATATTGATCGTCAACAGGTTTCGGCAGCTTAAAGATTGGACGGGAGGAAATCTTTTCTTCTTTTTCGGTATTATGTCGGTTTCTTTTTATATTACTGAGTTCTTCGGAAGAGGGATCACGGGAGATTTTCCCTCGATGGTGAGAACGGGGAGGCTTGATACCTTTCTGGTACGGCCCCGAGGGGTACTGACTCAGGTGCTCTGTGGAGGTATCGACCCCAGAAGGATCACATGTATAGCAGTGGGTGTGGCGGCACTGGTTATAGGAAGCAGAATGTCGGAAGTGGTATGGACGCCCTTAAAAGTGCTCTGCTTTGCGGAATCCATAGCCATGAGCTGCCTTTTGATCCTGGGGCTCTTTATGATAGAAGCCATATTTTGCATACACAGTGTCAAGTCCGTTGAACTGGTAAATGCCCTGACTTATGGCGGGCGAAGCGCCTGCCAATATCCCATAGACATATATCCGAAGCCGTTAAGGATGCTGTTCACGATAATAGCGCCCTTTGCACTTACCTTACATGTCCCGGCGGCGTGGATCATGGGAAAGAACCTTTACGGATGGCCTTCCTGGACCGCGTTTGTTACTCCTCTTTCGGGAGTACTGGTCTTTGGGATCATGACAGTTCTTTTTAAGCAGGGAATAAGGTTTTACAGGTCAACGGGAAGTTGAAAAAATGCGGCCCTTAGCTGAGGCTTTTGAAACTGTGCTATCAGGTTAAGCAGGCAAGCATTCGGTCCGGTTATTTAAGAATCGATGTACTAGTACAGCGGTTTTAAAATAAATGGACTAATGCGCAGAATGTTTGCTCGAATGCTCGTGCATGAAAACGCAGGTGTAGCGGGCTACTCCGAGGCTTTCATGTACGGGCAGTCGGGTAAACAGGCAAGCATTG
>JAFSWD010000020.1 GCA_017444675.1 Lachnospiraceae bacterium | reverse complement strand
CCCTAACCCCGTCCCCAAAGGGTCAAAAAGTGACACTCTAACCCCGTCCCCAAGGGCTCAAAAAGTGACACCCTAACCCCGTCCCCAAAGGTTCATTTTCCCCTTGCGTTAATCAAAAAATTGTGATAGTATTCTTCTGTTAAGAAAGAAAACACTTTCATGTTTATAAGGAGATATAATAATGAAAAGAATTAAAACACTTGAAACAAGAGATCTTTGCGAAAGCGCTAAGACAGGCGGATGCGGCGAGTGCCAGACTTCTTGCCAGAGTGCTTGCAAGACCAGCTGCGGCGTTGCAAACCAGAAGTGCGAAAAGACTGCAAAGTAGTCTCAACAATTACTAAGATCGAGGAGATGCCGCCTGTTGGGCGGCGTTTCTTTTGTAAAGGAAACAGAAAGAAAAGATATGGTACATTTATACAAATTAAACGGATACAATATAGTTCTCGACACCTGCTCCGGTTCGGTGCACAGCGTGGACGAGGTGGCATATGACATTATAGAGCTTTTCCCGGATAAGACCGAGGATGAGATCGTAAAGATCATCATGGACCGCTACGGCGATAGGGAAGATGTTACGGAAGAGGATATCCGCCTTTGCTTAAGCGATGTCAAGGAACTGGTGGCAAACCACAAGCTCTATACCCCGGACACCTTTGAGCCTTTGGCAGGTGAGTTCAAAAAGAGAAGCGGAGATGTGATCAAGGCACTTTGCCTTCATGTATCCCACACCTGTAACTTAAACTGCGAATACTGTTTTGCGGCTCAGGGAAAGTACAACGGAGAAAGAGCCCTCATGAGTTTTGAAGTGGGTAAGCGCGCCATTGACTTTTTGATCGAACATTCGGGAACCAGACATAATCTGGAGGTGGATTTCTTCGGCGGCGAACCCCTCATGAACTGGGATGTTTGCAAGCAGATCGTAGCCTATGCCCGTTCAATAGAAAAAGAGGCAGGTAAAAACTTCCGCTTCACTCTCACCACCAACGGCATGTTGATAGACGACGATGTCATCGAATTCTGCAACAAGGAAATGAGCAATGTGGTGCTGAGCCTTGACGGCCGTAAGGAAGTCCATGACAGGACCCGTAAGGACTATAACGGTAACGGAAGTTTCGATCGTATCATTCCCAAGTTTAAAAAGCTGGTGGATGCAAGGGGCGGCAAGAATTATTACATGCGCGGCACTTACACTCACCTTAACACGGATTTTACAAATGACATTTTAACCATGGCGGACATGGGCTTTAAAGAACTTTCCATGGAGCCTGTAGTCAGCAAACCCGGCGATCCGCTGGCTCTTACCGAGGAGGATCTTCCCGTTCTCAAAGAACAGTATGAACTTCTTGCCAAGGAAATGATAAAGCGCGATCGGGAAGGTAACGGTTTCACCTTCTATCATTACATGGTGGACCTCAAGTCCGGTCCATGCATATATAAACGCATCTCCGGCTGTGGTTCGGGAACGGAATATATGGCCGTGACCCCTTGGGGAGATCTCTATCCCTGCCATCAGTTCGTAGGCGACGAAAGCTACAAACTGGGCGATATCTGGAAGGGCGTTACCAACAAGGACCGTCAGGAAGAATTCAGGGTCTGCAATGCATATGCCCGTCCCGACTGCCGAAAGTGCTGGGCAATGCACTACTGCTCCGGCGGCTGTGCGGCAAATGCCTACCATGCTACAGGAGATGTTAAGGGCATATATGAATACGGCTGCGAACTTTTCCGTAAGAGGATCGAATGTGCCATCATGATAGCCTGCGCCAGGGATGAACTTGGTCTTGAACCCGTGAGCGACGCTACTGCGGGAGGAGAATGCGACTCCTGCGAAACCTGTGTGAAGGATTGATACAGACCATATATGGATAAGAGACAGGAAAACAAGCTTTCCCCTTTAGGGAAGTTCATAGAAGAATACAAAGCTTCCGACACGTTGAGACTGCATATGCCCGGTCATAAAGGACGCTTCGGTTACGAAGATGACCTGACGGAGATCGAAGGCGCGGACAGTCTCTACGAGGCCGAAGGTATAATAAAGGCCGCAGAGGACGATGCTTCTGCCATGTTCTGCAGCAGAAGGACCTTTCTCGGTACGGAAGGATCCTCACAGATCATTAAGGCCATGTGTTTTCTTGCCCTCTCCCGCTTTAAGGCTTTTAATCCCCCGGATGTCCGTCCGGTGATCCTTGCCTCCAGAAATGCCCACAAGGCTTTTATCCACGCTTCCATGCTTCTGGGCTTCGATATCCGATGGATGAGCGGCACGGACAGTTCCTACAGTCTCTGCAAATGTGAGATCAAGCCCGAGGAACTGGAAGAATATATAATAACTTTAAAAACAGATGAACACAATAATAACCGTAAGTTTGCTCTTGCGGCTGTTTTTGTAACTTCTCCCGACTATCTGGGAAACACGCTTGATATAAAAGGCCTTTCAAAAGCGGCTCACAGACACGATACTTTGCTTCTCTGCGACAATGCTCACGGTGCCTATCTGAAATTCTTAAAAGAAGATCTGCATCCCTTGTCTCTGGGAGCAGACATGACATCGGATTCTGCCCATAAGACCCTGCCCGTAATGACCGGCGGAGCATTTCTGCATATATCAAAAAATGCTCCCGAAGGACTTGAAAGAGACGGCAAAAAGGCTCTTCTCATGTTCGGATCCACCAGTCCTTCCTATCCCATCATGCAGTCTGTGGCGGAAGCTCTTAAGATCATCGCTGAAAAGAGCTATGAAGATACTGCCGATAAGCTTGATGCGTTAAAACAGTCCCTTAAGGACATGGGCTATACTCTTTATGGAGACGAACCCTTAAAAGTAGTTATAGATATGCGAAAAAGCCCCATGACAGGGCCCGGGCTTTCGGATGCGTTCAGAAAGCAAAAAATAGAATGCGAATATTCCGATCCGGATTTTCTGGTTACCATGTGGTCTCCCTATAACCGCTACCCCGAGGATACGGACCGTTTTATAAAAGCCGCTGCCGAATGTCTGTCCGACTACAAAGGAACCCTTAAAGAAGCTCCTGAAAAGAAAGCTCTCTCTTTTAAACTTCCTCAGGTAAGATATCAGCCAAGAGAGATCATATATCTTCCCCACAGGACCTGTTCCCTTGATGATCCTGTGCTTTTGGGCAGTGTGGCGGCAGATGCCCTGCTCAGTTGCCCTCCTGCCGTATCACCGATCATAGCGGGCGAAGTGTTTGATGCTACAATAGTAGAACTTTTAAAACGATATGGTTATAAAACCGCAGAGGTACTTATCTGAAATCCCGGTCAAGATCGAGTAGGAGGGAAAATCAAATAAATTTTCCCGACCTCTCACACCACCGTACGTACGGTTCCGTATACGGCGGTTCAATCAACTTAACAAGTATCACATCTTTCAGTGTAGTAATCTAACATTGAGACTAATCCAAAGCGGGTTAGTCTTTCTTTGTTTATCGCAAAGTTCATTACTTTTCGTTGACATACGTAGGCTATCCTCTTACCCGTATAGGCTGTAATCCAAGCCGTGT
>JAFSWD010000019.1 GCA_017444675.1 Lachnospiraceae bacterium | reverse complement strand
TTGCTGAATCGAAGGCTCTTCAGGCTTTACAGAAGCAGGCTGAATTCTCATCCCTGCAGAGAGTGGGCTCCACCTATTGGGGACCTTCCGGAAACTTCGGTTATCTAATGAGCGAAGGAAATCCTTCTAACAAAGATCTCCAGGTGCTTTTAAACGAAATGGTTTACGGTATTACCGGTGAAGAGACCACCGGCGATGCCCCTCAATGATCGGTTAAAATAATAAAAAGTAGGAGAACGCATATGAAAAAGAAGCTAAGTATTCGAGTTATGATGTTGGGACCGGTTCTGTTGTTGGGTATCATTTCGATCCTTTCCAATGTGATCACGATGTCGAATCTCAAAAGAGTAAATAACATCGCCAGAGAGATCTCGGACGAATCCCTTGCCGCCATCACCGAGCTTGACGCCATAGGTCAGACGTCAAAAACAATACATACTCTCGCCCTCTCCCATATAGTAGCTACTGATTTTGCCACTATGACCAATGTGGTGGAGAAGATAGAAACAGAGGAAGCAAGGCTTTATTCCGCGATCGTCGATTTTAAAGAGCATGTTAACGAAAGCATATCCGCCAGCTACGACGGAATGCTGAAAGATTACTATGACTTCAGGGATTCTATTCGCATACTGCTCGCTCAAAGTGCCGATCAAAAGACCAAGGAAGCCTATTCCACCGCAAACGGAATAGTGGCCGCCAATGCTCAAAGCCTTAACGGTAACATTGATACCATAATCACCTCCATCAACTCCTCCGCCAATCTGGAAAGAGAAGCTTTGATAACTGTTTATAAAACTTCGAATATCGTTTCTTTTGTACTGATCATATTAAGTATAGCATCTGTTCTTGTAGCTCTCTTCGTAGTGCTCATACTGGTGGTAAAACCTGTAATAACCTCCAAAAAAGAACTCAATGCCATCATAGACGATATAAACAACCGTAAAGGCGATCTCACCAAACGTGTTTCCGTAAGTTCCGCCGAGGAGCTCGGAGCTCTCAGCAACGGTATCAATGCATTCATTGAAAGACTGCAGTCCATATTTGTAATCCTTAAAAAAGACTCCGCCACCCTTGATGAAGTGGTAAACGATGTCCTGGGCAGCGTAAAAACCTCAAAGGACAGTGCTTCGGATCTGTATGCCTCCACGGAAGAGCTTTCCGCCACAATGGAGGAGGTGGCAGCCAGCGCCGCAAGGATCAACAGTCACACCGAATCCGTAAAGGATGAAGTCTCCGAGATGGCTGTCAAGAGCAACGAGATCAACGTTTTCTCCAAGTCCATGAAGGAACACGCCAATGAAATGGAGCACTCCGCAAGAACAAACATGGATGAGACCAACTCTAAGGTCGAGACTATCCTGTTAAGCCTTAACAAGGCAATAAAGGACAGTCAGAATGTGGATCAGGTCAACACCCTGACCGGAGACATAATGAATATCGCCAGCCAGACCAATCTCCTGTCCCTTAACGCATCCATAGAAGCCGCCCGTGCAGGAGAAGCAGGCAGAGGCTTCGCCGTTGTAGCTGCCGAGATCGGAAAACTGGCCGAAGACAGCAGCCGTACCGCCGAAAACATCCAGGAGATCAACTCAGTTGTCATAAATGCGGTGCATAATCTGGAACAAAGCGCCAATGATCTCGTATCCTACATGCAGAATTCCATTCTTCCCGAGTTCGAGGAATTTGTTAAGGGTGGCGAACAATACCGTGAAAACGCCGATATGATCGAATCGGTAATGACCTCCTTTACTGCCAAAACGGAAAGTCTGAAACGTTCCTTCGATGAAATAGCAGATTCTATTTCAAGCATCACAAACGCTATAGGCGAGGGTGTTAAGGGCGTTAACAACGCCGCTTCCAGCACACAGGATCTGGTAAATGATATGGATAAGATCAAGTCCAGAATGGACGATAACCAGCGCATAGCAGGTGAGCTCGATAAAGAGACCGCTATTTTCACCAAGATCTGATCAACCTGATATCATAAAAAGCTGCCGATCTGCATTCCTTTCGGAATGCAGATCGGCAGTTTTCTATACAAACTCAAACAGATTCAGTCCTGTTTCCTTTTCATCAGTTTTTCTTTCTACGGTTCCCTTAACTGTTCTTACAAACATCTCACAAGTGGCAGATATCCTGCACTCGTTCAGATGTCCTCCCAGCACCGTCATATCCTCCCTGCAAACATTTATATGCAGATGGATATAGGTTTCTCCGTTTTTGGTGGAAACATTTCCGAGAAGAGACGTGATCTCCATAGGTTCATCTATTGTATTTTTGTGATACTCCCTCTTGGCCACATCGTAAAGCCCGATCACCACATGATCCGAGGCTCCGATCGCTTCCACCGAAGCCGCCTTAATGCCTTCCTTCTTACAAAGCTCCGTGAGCTTCGCGATCACTTCTTCTCCGCGATTTATCCTTACAACATAAGTATCTTCGAATTTTCTGTATTCCATGGTTTTTCTCCTTTTTGAACCCCGGGGACGGGGTTAGAGGTTCACTTTTTGACCCTTTGGGGACGGGGTTAGGGGTTCATAAGAAAGTCTTAGCATCGAACCTGACCTTTGCATACTTTGCGGCAGGCACGTGAGCCATGTCATTGTACAGTTCGATCCTGGGTACAACAAATAATCCCACATCCGCCGGAAGATTTACCACTGAAACCGAGCACAGGCCATAGGTCATGGCAGCTATCATATAAATAAAATTTATATCCAACAGATGAGAAAGCGCGCAGGCTCCGGAGCCGCCGTGGGAAAAGATCGCTATGGTCTCTCTGTTCTCCCTGACGCAATAATATCTGCCGTCCTTCCGCACATATCCCAGTTCTTCCATAAGCTTATCCATCTTATCCGCTATCATATCGTAGTATTCTACGCACTTATTTTCCTTAAAATACGGGTGTTCCCGCCATTTTTCCAGATCGGCCCTTGACCGGGATTCGCAAAACAGCTTATATCCCAAAGTCCACGGATGCCCCTCTCTCATGATCTCATCCCCGGTAGGATTCCCCCAGCGGATCTCATGCATAAAATCCAGTTTTTCTATGGGCAGCCCCAGAAGATCCGCCGTATAAGAAGCTGTCTCGCATGCCCTTCCCATGGGGGATGAAAGGATCCGGGTTATGCCCTCATCCTTAAGTCTCTTTGCCGTAGCCTCCGCCTGAAGTTTTCCTTCTTCCGTAAGTCGGTCGTTTTCGTAGTCCGGATCTCCGTGTCTCACAAAAATTATTCTCATTTCAAGCCCTTTCTTGTTCTTTTATTTTGCCGATCATTTTGATCCTCGGGGACGGGGTTATGGTGTC
>JAFSWD010000018.1 GCA_017444675.1 Lachnospiraceae bacterium | reverse complement strand
TTATTGATGGAGAAAGACGCGAAGCTGTTTTGTGACAGTAACGTTTGATCCATTGGAAGGGTGGCAAAGATGCTCTGGGACCTTAAACAATTTGGGGACAACACGGCGCTTCTCGACGAAATGGGCGTGACACTCACCTACGCGCAGTTGAATGCCGAGGTAGAGACCTTGTCTAATGCCGTTGGACGGCGTTGCCTCGTCTTTTGCCTGTGCGAGAACTCCATTGGCTCCGTGCTGGGGTATGTTGCGTTCATGAACGCGGGAATCGTTCCGCTGCTGCTGAACCGCCACCTGGACCTGGCACTGCTGGAAAATCTGCTCTCGACGTATTGCCCTTCCTATATCTGGCTGCCAGGGGAACAGACAGGGCAAATCAGCAGGACGGAGCCCGTCTATGAAGCCCGCGGCTATTGTCTGCTGCGTACTCATTATGACAAAGAGTACACGCTCCATCCGGAGCTTGCGCTGCTGCTGACGACCTCCGGTTCCACGGGCAGCCCCAAATTTGTCCGCCAGAGTTACGAAAACGTTCTGAACAACGCGCGGGCTATCGCGAACTATCTGGAGCTGGACGAGACGGAGCGTCCCATCACGACGCTGCCGATGAACTACACTTACGGGCTCTCCATCATCAACAGTCACCTTCTGATGGGAGCGACGCTGCTGCTTACGGACAAGTCCATCATGCAGCGAGAGTTTTGGAGCTTCTTCAGGGAAGCGCGGGCCACCTCCTTTGGCGGCGTTCCCTACACCTACGAGATGCTGGACCGGATGCGCTTTCAGAGGATGGCCTTGCCGGCGCTTCGGACGATGACGCAGGCGGGGGGTAAGCTGACGCCGGAGCTGCACCAGAAATTCGCAAAGTACGCGGTGGAAAACGGCAGAAAATTTATCGTCATGTATGGACAGTGCGAGGCCACCGCACGGATGGGCTACCTTCCTGCCGATAAGGCGCTGGAAAAATGCGGCTCCATGGGGATCGCCATTCCCGGAGGAAAATTTCGTTTGGTGGACGCGAAGGGAAACGAAATCACGGCCCCGCGCGTGACCGGCGAACTGGTGTACGAGGGCAGGAACGTCACGCTGGGCTACGCGGAGCGGGGCGAAGATCTGTCGAAGGGCGACGAGCGGCACGGCGTGCTTGAGACGGGAGATATGGCACAGTTTGATGAGGACGGCTATTTCTACATCGTCGGCCGAAAGAAGCGCTTCCTGAAGATTTACGGCAATCGCGTCAACCTGGACGAGGTTGACCGGATGGTGAAGGGCGCTTTCAATCTGGAGTGCGCCAGCGCCGGCACGGACGACCATCTTTACCTCTTCATCACGGAAGCCGGCAGGGCGCAGGAGGTCAGAGACTTTGTGGCGCGAAAGACGAAGCTGAACCCTGCAGCTTTCAAGGTGGTGACGCTTGAGGAAATCCCCAAGAACGATTCCGGCAAGGTTCTGTTCCGAGAGTTGGAAAAATATTACGAGCGTGGCGTTTCTGAAAAGTGAGGCGTGAGTATGAACCTTGAAGAAGTTTTGCAAATCCCCCCGTATTCTCTGAAGAGGGAGGAGAAAGAAAAGCTGCTGACCGCCAGGCTGCTGGAACTGACGGAACATCATCGCCGAAGCTGCCCGGAGTATGCCCATCTCCTGAAAGCGCTCTCGTATCGTGAGGAGAAAATACACACCTATGCGGATCTGCCTTTTCTCCCTGTCCGGCTTTTCAAGGAAGTGTCCCTGAAGAGCGTTCCCCAGGAGGATATTGTGAAAACCATGACTTCCTCTGGGACATCCGGCCAGGGGGTTTCAAAAATTTACCTGGACAGAGAGACGGCCTCCGCCCAGCAAAAGGCGCTGGTGAAAATCGTGTCCAATTTCACGGGCTCAGGACGTATGCCGATGATCATCCTCGACTGTCCCTCCGTGATAAAAAACAGGGCTATGTTTTCCGCTCGCGGGGCCGGGATACTTGGCTTCTCCATCTTTGGAGCGAAGAAAATCTATGCGTTTGACGACGATATGGCGTTGAACGTAAAAGAGATATCCGCTTTTCTTGAAAAGTTTCAAGGGCAGAAAATCCTTTTATTTGGTTTCACGTACATGATCTGGCAGTATTTTTACAAGAAACTTGTGGATTTGGGAAAAAGCGAAACTCCTATTGACCTGTCTAACGGAATCCT
>JAFSWD010000017.1 GCA_017444675.1 Lachnospiraceae bacterium | reverse complement strand
TTTTTGAACCTTTGGGGACGGGGTTAGGGGTTCATTTTTTGAAAAAAAACAAGTCCCTTTTGGGGACTTATTTTTTTGGCTATGAATTGTTTGGCTGAGGTTATTCCGATACATCGAATGAGGTATGAGTAACCACCACATCATCTGAATAATGCCGTTAAAGCCTTCCTTCGCCTGTTTAGTCATTCAGTAGCTGAATGTTTTGCTTATTGAACTGTGCCTACGCCTTCTGTAACGGAGGAGTCGTCGGAAACGGGAACTTCGGAAACGGAATTATCTTCGGTAACCGAGAGAGAAGTATCCTGAACGCTATCCGCAGATTCGGGCTCTTCAGTCTCACTTTTGACTTCTGCGGCCTTAACCGTGACTTCGCAGGTTGCATAAACACCCTTTGAGATCATGCAGAAGACATGAGTTTGACCGGGGGCCTCGCCGTATACTCTTCCACCTGGGGATACTGAAGCAACAGATTCATCGTTGCTGGAGTATACAGGTTTTTCAGCCGTGTTGATGGGGAAGACTATATAAGACAATCTTGCCTGATCGCCAACCTCAAGCTCAAGGCTTAACTTGGAGATCATGATCGCTATGGCGGGAGGACCCACTGTAATAGTGCAAGACAAGGTAGTTACAAGCTTACCTGCCTCATAGATCTTAGCCGTGATAATGGCCGTACCGTTGTCCACACCGGTAACAAGACCGTTCTGGTCAACAGTCGCAACTCCCGGTCGAGAGGAGCTGAATACCACTGTCTGGCTGGTTTTGAGGTTGTAAACCCGCAGATTAAAGGTTTTACCCTTTACTACCTTTTGCGTACTGATATTTAATTTTGCTTCAAGAGCATTCCCTGCATATACTGTGTGTACGGGCAGAGAGATGAATAGGAAAAGAACCATGCCGAAGGTCAATATGGAATAAACCAATTTCCGAACTTTCATGCTGTTTCCTCCTAACCAAATAACTATGTGCCACATCCGCTCGCATTATAATCGGTATTTTTGGCAAAAGAATGTCAAAAGAATGCTTTTTTTAGATTTTCGAAAAGTTGATTTTATAACGTGGATTTGGTATACTTTATCGGTAAAAGTGTGTCTTTCACTTGATGATGAAGAAAGATCTTTGTTATGGGAGGTATTCATTGTTATGGCGAAAATACTGATCGCAGATGATAATTCCGATATTACGGATGTTTTGTCCGTATACGTTGAAAAAGAAGGTTATGAACCCGTCATTGCCACAGACGGGGACGAAGCATATAAAATGTTTCTTACAAGCAATCCCATTTGTGTATTGCTTGATGTTATGATGCCTAAGATCGACGGCTTTGAGGTGTGCAGAAAGATCAGAGCCAAGTCCGATGTTCCCGTTATTCTTATCACCGCCCGCGGTGAAGATTTTGAAAGGATAATGGGTCTTGATATCGGTGCGGACGATTATATAGTTAAGCCCTTCAGTCCCAGCGAGGTAATGGCAAGAGTAAGAGCAGTTCTCAGAAGACTTTCCAAAACTGACAGCGGAAATGACAAGAGCAGTATAATCAGTGTGGGAAATCTTGAGATAAATATTGAAGAATACACCTGTAAGATCGGCGGAGAGGATGTAAAGCTCACAAAGAAAGAGATAGAGACAATGTGGGTCCTTGCCACCAATCCCGGAAAGGTCTTTACAAGAGATAACCTTCTGGACAGCCTTTGGGGACAGGATTATTACGGCGAATCCAGGACCGTGGACTCTCATATCAAGAGACTCAGGTCCAAGATCGACAAGTTGGAGCATCCCGGCTGGGAGATAACGACCATTTGGGGCGTAGGATACAAGTTTGAGAAAAACGATAAATAACGGGAATTGAAATATGGAAAAAAATAAAGCGGTAAATATACCGAGAAGCGGTAAGCTGTTTTTTAAGACTTACATCAGTTTTGCGGCGCTTATTACTATTTTTGCCATCAGTCTCGGTGTTTTTTATATGAGAATGTATGACTCGACCATGATCAAGTCAAACACCGAAGATCTAAAGCAAAAGGCGGTAAATCTGGCTCAGAAGTGCTCCGCATGTTTTACTTCCAACGATTATGAGTCCTGGTTTGCCTATTATCAGTATCTTGTGGACATAGACAGTCTCGACACCGTTACCGTATCCAACAGTTCCGCAAATATTCCTTTGGGAGAGAACTTCACGGGACAGTACGGGCTTTCGGAAATGAACAGGGACAAGGTGCGGGAGATGACCAAGGCCACCATAGATACCCTCTATCCGGTAACGGGTACGGGATATTCCAGCAGCCATGACTGTACGACCATTATCGTAAGTGCACCGGTAATGGGGTATGACGGCGAATGTGCGGGAGTTCTTTTCGTCTTTATGGATGTTAATGCCGAAAGACAGATCGTGGCCTCCACCACAAGGATGATAATCATAAGTTCGCTGGTGGCACTTATCATAGCCTTTGCCTTTGCCATTCCTTTTGTAAATGCTCTGACAAAGCCTATTTCATCCATCAGATCCACGGCACTGACTCTTGCCTCAGGTGATTACAAGGCCAGAACGGACATCCATGCCAAGGACGAGCTGGGAGAACTGGCGGAAGCCATGGACTTTCTGGCAGGTAAGCTGGCCCAGAATGAGATCGACCGTAACAATGCGGAACAGATGAGACTGGATTTCTTCGCCAACGTTTCCCATGAGCTCAGAACCCCCATTACAGTAATGAGGGCATATACAGAGTCGTTGGTTGACGGTGTGGTTACCGATCCGGATAAGATAAAGCAGTACTATCAGAGAATGAATGCCGAGAGTATAGCAATGGAAAGACTGGTGGGAGACCTTCTTACCCTTTCCAAGATGCAGAATCCGGATTTTCAGATAGAAAAGGAACCCGTCAACTTAAAACAGGTATTTAACGATCTGGTAAGAGCGGCGGGAACAATGGCCGAGGAAAAGAGGATCACCATAGACTATAAGATCTGCGATGATCCCTGCATCATGATGGGAGATTATGAAAGACTCCGTCAGATGTTTTTGGTAATAATAGACAATGCCATCAAGTTTTCGGATGAAGACAGTATTATTCATGTAAAACTGGAATGTGACAGCAAGATATATGCTTCCGTGGCGGATGAAGGCGTGGGCATATCCAAGGAGGAGATACCCTACATCTTTGATAAGTTTTACAGATCCAAACTCAGGCAGAATGCCAAGGGCTCGGGACTGGGCCTGGCCATTGCAAAGAATATATGCATCAAACACAACGGTGAGATAAAGGTTGAGAGCGAAAAAGGAAAGGGAACCACCTTCACCTTTATATTCGAACCCGAAACAAAGGTAAGAAGAAAGTGATTTTGGGCTTGCATTTAAAGAACTGTTGTGATATCATGTCAAAAAATTAAAGGCTGTTTCAGACCTTATAGAAGCAAAAGCCACGACGGAGACAGTACGTTCTTAGGAAGTTACAGAGAGAGGCCGGTTGGTGAGAGACCTTACGGAATTTGGACGGAATACCACTCCAGAGCTGCATACGAAGCGAAATTCGATAAGTATTGCCGGATTGTTTTCCGTTAGTAACAACTTGAGTAAAAATTCAAGGTGGAACCGTGCATAGCACCCTTGGGAGTAATATCCCAAGGGTTATTTTTTTCATCGGGCAGGGCTTCCGGGTGGGAAACGAACATGTTATATATCTGAAAGGAGAAAAAAATGGTTAATTTCAAAGAAGAAGAAAGACTTCATATGCTTAACCACTCCTGCGCACACGTAATGGCACAGGCAGTTAAGCGCCTTTATCCCCAGGCTAAATTCTGGGTAGGACCTGTTGTTGCCGAAGGCTTCTATTACGATATGGATCTCGGCGACGCGGTTATTTCCGATGAGGACATTCCCAAGATCGAGAAAGAGATGAAGAAGGTCTGCAAGGAAGGCAAGTATATCGTACGTAAGGAGATCTCCAAGGCAGAGGCACTTGAGCTCTTTAAGAATGATGAGTACAAGCTGGATCTGATCGGAGACCTGGAAGACGGCAATATCACATGCTATGAGCAGGGTGAATATATCGACCTTTGCCGCGGACCTCACGTTGAAAATACAAAGCTCTGCAAGAACTTTAAGCTCATCAAGCATTCCGGTGCTTACTGGAAGGGAGATGCATCCAATAAGGTGCTTCAGAGAATATACGGCGTTTGCTTCCCCACTCCCGAGGAACTTGAGGATTATCTTAAGGAACTGGAAGAGGCCAAGGCTAGAGACCACCGTAAATTAGGCAAGGAAATGCAGCTCTTCATGACAGACGACCTGATAGGGAGAGGACTTCCCATGTTCCTTCCCAAGGGATACACAGTCTGGAGAGAGCTGGAAAACTATATCCGTGACAAGGAACTTAAGCTCGGCTATCAGCACGTCCTTACACCTTGTGTAGGTACGGTTGATCTTTACAAGACCTCCGGTCACTGGGATCATTATAAGGAGAACCTGTTCCCTGCGATGGAAGTAGAAGGCGAAAGCTTCGTACTTCGTCCCATGAACTGTCCTCATCATATGATGATCTATGCTAACCGTCCTCATTCCTATAAAGAGCTTCCCATCAGGATAGGTGAGATCGCTCACGATTTCCGTTTCGAAGCCAGCGGCACACTTAAGGGCATCGAAAGAGGACGTCACTTCTGCCAGAACGATGCGCATCTCTTTGTTACACCCGAGCAGATCAAGGACGAAGTTGCAAACGTTGTTGCTCTGATAAAGGAAGTATATAAAGATTTCAATATCACAAATTATCGCTGTGTTCTTTCTCTTCGTGATCCTGCGGATACCAAGAAGTATCATCCCGATGACGAGATGTGGAACAAGGCTGAGGATGCTTTAAGAGAAGTTCTCAATGAGCTGAAGATAGACTATACGGAAGAGATTGGCGAAGCTGCATTCTATGGTCCGAAACTTGACGTTAACGTTAAGCCGGCAGTAGGAAATGAGTACACGCTTTCCACATGTCAGCTGGACTTCTGCCTTCCCATGAAGTTTAACCTTACATACATCGATTCCGACGGAGACAAGAGAACACCTGTAGTTCTTCACAGAGCTATCCTGGGATCTCTCGATCGTTTCATGGCATACATCCTTGAAGAGACCAAGGGCAATCTTCCTCTTTGGCTGTCTCCCGTACAGGTTAAAGTGCTTCCTGTTAAGAATGACGATCCCGAGCTTATGGCATATGCCGAGAAGGTATATGAAGAGCTCTATGTACGTAATGTAAGAGTAGAACTGGATGAGCGTGCCGAAAAACTCGGTTACAAGATGAGAGAAGCACAGATCCAAAAGGTTCCCTACATCCTCGTTCTGGGTAACAACGAGAAGGATGCAAATACAGTAACCTTCAGATTGCACGGACGTCAGGAATCTACTACTGTTGACCTCGATAATTTCGTTAAACAGGTAGTTGATGAGATCGTTACGAAGAAGTATGACCTGGAGTGATTTTACCGTTAAAAAACACAGAAAAAAGACTTAAATTTAGATAAAGTTTCAGAATTTATTGACACCTACCTCTCTGACAGTGTAAAATGCGGATAATAGCGCGATGCCTGGGACAACTGATATTCTGTGCATGCATCGGACGTTAAGTTTATACATCACGGGAGGTAGTTTTTATGGCATCTGTAACTAAGAATCGTCGCAAGTCCAAGAATCTGGAAGAGAAGAAAAACAAGAGAGCCAATCTTGCAACTCATCTTGCGATAAATGCTTCCAACGTAGCATTGCTCATTGTAACCATTGTCATGTATATGACCGGCAGAACATTGTCTCAGGAACTGGTGTTTGAGGCCATTATCCTCATAGTTACCACCCTGACGTCTATGATGATCTATTTCCTGTTTACATTTGAGCAATGGAAATATCTGAAGATAGCATTGCCCATCTTCTATGTGGCATTTACATTTATCACCATAAGGGCCGGGACTTTAAGCAGCACCATCCTCATCTTCCCCGTATCGGCAGCTGTAATGCTGTACGGAAGCAAAAAGCTTATAGGCATCATTTCCGGTGCAAACATCGCATTAGCTGTTATCAACGCAGTGGTATGTAACCTTATGGGAGTAAAAGAAGATACTGTAGGCGCACTGATAGTGATCATGTTCATCGTCATCATGAATATCAGTCTCGGACTTACCACTATGCTCAGCAATCAGACCAATAAGGAGCATCTGGAAGAGATCCTTGATAACGAAAAGGAACAGGAGACCATGATGGATGCCATTGCAAACATCGGTTCTAAGATCGATGATTCGGTACAGTCCATTACAGCTCTTGTAGAAGAAGTAAACGAAGATACAAAGGGCGTTACCACTGCCATGAATGATGTGGCGGCAGGTATGGAAACCACTCTTAACAGTATAAACGAGCAGGCACGTACTACCGAAAAGATCCAGAAGGTAGTTAAGGAAACTGCCAAGGTTTCTGAAGATCTGGGACAGATCGCCAGGATTTCTTCGGATTCCGTTAAGGAAGGCTTCGTTTTGGTTAAGAACGTTGTTAATCAGACAGAGATCATGGAGCAGGAAAACAATTCCGTTAAAGCCAGCATGGAAGAACTCCACAACCATACCATGGACATGGAAAAGATCATCGGTATCATTCAGAGTATATCCAACAAGACCAACCTGCTTGCACTTAATGCTTCCATAGAGGCTGCAAGGGCAGGAGAAGCGGGTAGAGGCTTTGCTGTGGTTGCGGAACAGATCAGAGTGCTTTCCGAGCAGACCAAGTCATCCACAGAGAACATTCAGGCCATCATTGAAAAATTGAATGAAAACTCCAACGAGACCATAGGATCCATGGACAGCATGATAGAAAAGATAAATACCCAGATATCCATGATCCATGACATTGAGGAGAACTTTAACAAGATCTCCGGCGGTCTCTCCAGCCTGGATGAGGCTATCGATAACATGAACGGAAAGACCAACGAACTCATTGAAACCAATGCCATCATCACAGACAGTATCAACAGCCTGTCCTCCGCTACGGAAGAGATATCCGCTGCAAGTGAAGAGACCACGGCTATGTGTGCTCAGAACTCCGAGAAGTTTGAGACCGTTAACGAGGTTGTATCCGCACTTTCAGGAGAGTCGGCAAAGATGGGACGTTTCATCGACGAATACATTAAACAGAAGGCAGAAAAAGCTAAGTTATGATAGAACTGAAAGAAAAAATTGAAAAATTTATACTTATAGGTGTCTCCCTTGGGGACACCTATAAAAATGGGAAAAATTCACCGGATGACACGGCAGATTCCCTAAACGAACTTAAAGAGCTGGTTAAAACTGCGGGAGGAGAAACCGTAGGTATCCTTATACAGAACAGGGAAGCCATAGATAAATCCACCTATTTCGGAAAAGGGAAGGTGGAGGAATTAAAAATTATGGCGGAAGAACTGGGTGCTACAGGCGTAGTAAGCGATGATGAACTGACTCCCGCCCAGTTAAGTAATCTGGAGGACGCCCTGGATCTTAAGATCTGTGACAGAACTCAGATAATCCTCGAAATATTTGCCAGACATGCCCTTACCAGAGAGGGTAAGATACAGGTAGAGCTGGCTCAGCTCAAATACAGGCAGTCCCACCTTATAGGAAAGGGAAGAAGCCTCTCCAGACAGGGCGGCGGTATCGGAACCAGAGGACCCGGAGAAAAAAAGCTGGAAACAGACAGAAGACTTATAAGAGACAGGATATCGGAGCTCAACAACGAACTGGATAATGTGGTAAGAACCAGAGATGTGACCAGGGCTCAGAGAACCAAGGCAAATATACCCTCGGCGGCTATAGTGGGTTACACCAATGCCGGTAAGTCCACCCTATTAAACAAGGCAACGGGAGCAAGCGAGTTGGAGGCAGACATGCTCTTTGCCACATTGGATCCCGTGGTCAGGGAACTGGATCTGGGAACGGGACAGAAAGTCCTTATGACGGATACGGTAGGTTTTGTAAGAAAACTGCCCCATCATCTTGTAGATGCCTTCAGATCCACACTTGAAGAAGCCAAGTACTCGGATATCATCATACATGTGGTGGATGCTTCCAACCCGGATCATGAGAAACAGATCGATGTAACCTATGAAACACTGGATAAGCTGGGGATCAAGGGAAAGACCTTTATCACCTTCTTTAATAAATGCGACAGACCGGAGACAGAGGAACTCAGGCTCAGGGACATGCGGGCGGATCATGTTATAAAGGGTTCCGCAAAAACAGGAACGGGCATAGAAGAACTCAAGGCGCTTTTGGATAAGATAATAAAGGAAAGAAGAAACTATATAGAAAAGGTGTTTTCTTTCGCTGAAGCCGGTGAGATCCGGAAGATACGCAGGAACGGACAGATAATCTCGGAAGAGTACAAGGAAGACGGTATTCATGTTAAGGCCTACGTGGACCGGATATAAAATCAAAAACACTATATATGGTATTTGTTAATATAACATCAAACTAATTATTGTGGGAAATATAAAATGGAAAGAGTAGCGAATGTTACTCTTTTCTCTTTTTCTACAAGTGAGTAATCCCTGAAAAAAGGGCATTTTTAATTTTTTTCTTATATTTTTTATATTTATGTCCGAAATATAAAACAGCCGCCTTCCTACGCTAGATGTTGTGGTGGGGATCAAGATTACCTTCTATATTTTGTTATTTAACTCTTGACTTAACCACTGTGGTTTGCTACAATCGATTTCAGAGCGTTGCAGAAGGCAACAGGAACAAAAGTTTCCGATAAAGACTCGAAAGGAGAACGAAATGATCAGTGTAGTAAAAAGGGATGGGGAAATAACAGATTTTAATATTTCCAAAATATCGGGCGCTCTTGCAAAAGCTTTTACAGCCACACAGAAAAATTACAATGAAGATATCATCAATCTTCTTGCATTAAGAGTAACCAGTGATTTCCAGGATAAGGTGAAGGATGGAACCATCACTGTGGAAGATATTCAGGACAGTTGCGAGCATGTACTTGAGCAGGCCGGATATACCGACGTAGCCAAGGCATACATCCTCTATCGTAAGAACAGAGAACGTATCCGCAACATGAAGTCCACTATTCTAGACTATAAAGACACCATTAACAGCTATGTAAAGGAAGAGGACTGGAGAGTAAAGGAGAATTCCACGGTCACATATTCCGTTGGAGGTCTTATCCTTCACAACTCCGGAGCCATCACTGCCAATTACTGGTTGTCCGAAATATATGATCAGGAGATTGAAAGCGCGCACAGAAATGCGGATATCCACATTCATGATCTGTCCATGCTTACAGGTTATTGCGCCGGCTGGTCTCTTAAGCAGCTTATAAAAGAAGGACTGGGAGGAATTCCCGGAAAGATCACATCTTCCCCTGCAAGCCACCTTTCCACTCTCTGCAACCAGATGGTAAACTTCCTGGGGATCATGCAGAACGAATGGGCCGGAGCACAGGCATTCTCTTCTTTTGATACCTATCTTGCTCCCTTTGTAAAGGTCGACAATCTTCCTTACAAAGAGGTTAAGCAGTGCATCCAGTCCTTTGTATACGGCGTTAACACTCCCAGCCGTTGGGGAACACAGGCTCCTTTCTCCAACATCACTCTTGACTGGACAGTTCCCAACGATCTTGCAAACCTTCCCTGCATCATCGGCGGAAAAGAAGTGGATTTCTGCTACAAGGACTGCAAGAAGGAAATGGATATGGTCAATAAGGCATTCATCGAGATCATGATCGAGGGTGATGCCAACGGACGCGGATTCCAGTATCCCATTCCCACCTATTCCATTACAAAGGATTTTGACTGGAGCGAGACAGAGAACAACAAACTCCTTTTCGAAATGACAGCGAAGTACGGTACACCTTACTTCTCAAACTATATCAATTCAGATATGCAGCCCAGCGATGTACGTTCCATGTGCTGCCGTCTGCGTCTCGACCTTCGTGAACTCAGAAAGAAGACAGGCGGATTCTTCGGATCAGGCGAGAGCACAGGTTCCGTTGGTGTTGTAACCATCAACATGCCCAGGATCGCTTATCTTGCAAGTGATGAAAAAGACTATTTTGCACGTCTTGACCATATGATGGACATCGCAGCACGTTCTCTTAAGGTTAAGAGAGACGTTATCACCAAGCTTCTTAACGAAGGCCTTTATCCTTATACCAAGAGATATTTGGGAACCTTCGCCAATCACTTCTCCACCATCGGACTTGTGGGCATGAACGAGGCCTGCCTCAATGCCAAGTGGCTGGGTAAGGATCTTAACAATCCTGAAGCTCAGGAATTCACAAAGAAGACCCTGAACCACATGAGAGAGCGCTTAAGTGATTATCAGGAGATGTACGGAGACCTTTATAACCTGGAGGCTACTCCCGCTGAATCCACAAGCTATCGTCTTGCTAAGCATGACAAGAAGCATTATCCCGACATCATCACGGCAGGCAAGCCGGGAGATACACCTTATTACACCAACAGCTCACATCTTCCCGTTGACAGCACCAGAGATATCTTCGAAGCTCTCGACGTTCAGGATGAGCTCCAGACTCTCTACACTTCGGGAACTGTATTCCATGCATTCCTCGGAGAGAGACTTCCCGACTGGAAGGCTGCAGCGGCCGTTCGTCTGCGCCGATTCGTACCGATCGTGGTGGTGGTATCGTGACTGTTGAAGGCGGCAGCTATACCAGTAACGGACTTGGCTCACCTGTAATAT
>JAFSWD010000016.1 GCA_017444675.1 Lachnospiraceae bacterium | reverse complement strand
CTACAGCAGGTAACAACAGACTCGGCGGTGATGACTTCGATGACCGCGTTATGAGATACCTTATCGACGAATTCAAGAAGGCTGAGGGTGTAGATCTTTCAGCAGATAAGATGGCTGTTCAGAGACTTAAGGAAGCCGCTGAAAAAGCAAAGAAGGAACTTTCCACACAGACACAGACAAATATCAACCTTCCTTTCATTACAGCAACAGCAGAAGGACCTAAGCACCTTGACATCAATCTCACCCGTGCTAAGTTCGATGAACTTACAAGAGATCTTGTAGATGCTACCAGAGAGCCTGTTCAGACAGCTCTTCGCGATGCCGGTCTTACAGCAAGCGACCTTGGTAAGGTTCTCCTTGTAGGCGGATCCACAAGAATCCCCGCTGTTCAGGAACTTGTTAAGCAGATGACCGGTAAGGAGCCTTCAAAGACTCTTAATCCCGATGAATGTGTTGCTATCGGTGCTGCTATTCAGGGTGGTACCCTTGCAGGCGAGGGCGGATCCAAGTCCGTACTTCTCCTTGATGTAACACCTCTTACCCTTTCCATTGAAACACTGGGTGGTGTTGCTACACCTCTTATTGAGAAGAATACAACCATTCCCGCTAAGAAGAGTCAGGTATTCTCAACAGCGGAAGATGGCCAGACAGCAGTAGATATCAACGTTGTTCAGGGTGAAAGAAAGTTCGCAAGAGACAACAAGTCCCTTGGACGCTTCAGACTGGACGGCATCCCTTCAGCTCCCAGAGGAGTACCGCAGATCGAAGTTACATTCGATATCGATGCAAACGGTATCGTAAATGTTTCCGCTAAGGATCTTGGTACCGGTAAGGAACAGCACATCACCATCACGGCAGGAACAAACCTTTCCGAGGATGATATAGCAAAGGCTGTTAAGGAAGCTGCTGAGTATGAAGCTCAGGATAAGAAGAGAAAGGACGCCGTAGATACAAAGAACGAGTGCGATTCCTTCGTATTCCAGACAGAAAAGTCATTAAAGGAGATCGGCGACAAGCTTCCTGAAAGCGATAAGGCAAATGTTCAGAGAGATCTTGATAACCTTAAGGATCTTGTGAACAAGGCAAATCCCGAAGTTATGACAGAAAATGAGGTCAATGATCTTAAGGCTGCAAAGGAAAGACTCATGGAGTCAGCACAGAGCCTGTTCTCAAAGCTTTATGAGCAGAATCAGGGCGGAGCTCAGGGCGCAGGTCCCGATATGGGAGCCAACGGCTTTAACGGCGGAAACGCAGGAAACAGCGGATCCGCAAATAACAACGATGATGTTGTAGACGGTGACTTCAGAGAAGTTTAATTTTAAATATTTTCACCTTCACAGGGGCGTTTTACACGCCCCTTGTGGGTTATTCAAGGATAAGGACAAAAGTTGCCCTTCGGTCCTTTTAAAATAAATTGTAACATGAGGAATTTTTATGGCAGACAATAAGCGCGACTACTATGAGGTGCTGGGAGTTACCAAGAACGCCTCCGATGATGAGATAAAAAAAGCATACAGAGTCCTGGCTAAGAAATATCATCCCGACTTGAATCCGGGAAATAAAGAAGCCGAAGAGAAGTTTAAAGAGGCTTCCGAAGCCTATGCTATCCTTTCTGATGCCGATAAGAGAAGAAAGTATGACCAGTTCGGTCATGCTGCATTTGAAAACGGTGGAGGAGCAGGTTCCGGCGGTTTCGGATTCAGCGATATGGGAGATATTTTCTCCAATTTCGGAGATATCTTCGGAGATCTGTTTGGCATGGGCGGTTTTGGCGGCGGAAGAAGAAGTTCTTCAAGTGCCAATGAACCTCAGAAGGGTTCCAGCATCAGAATAGGTGTTACCATCAGCTTCGAAGAAGCTGTTTTCGGAACAAAGAAAGAGGTTACCTTTAACGGTCATGAAACCTGTCCCGAATGTAACGGTACAGGCGCTAAAAAAGGCAGCTCTCCCGAGACCTGTCCTCAATGTAAAGGAAGAGGTCAGGTTATATTCCAGAGACAGTCTTTATTCGGCATGACGCAGAGCGTTCAGGTCTGTCCTCAATGTCGCGGTAAGGGAAAGATAATCAAAGAAAAATGCCCCAACTGTTATGGCGAAGGCGTCATTGCAAAGAAGAGGACCATAGAAGTTTCCATTCCTGCAGGCATAGATGACGGACAGGCAGTACGCCTTAGCGGTCAGGGGGAGCCCGGAACCAACGGTGGACCGAGAGGCGATATCCTTGTGGAAGTTACGGTTAAGCCTCATCCTATTTTCCAGAGAGACGGAATGGATCTTTATTCCAATGTGCCCCTTCCATTTACCAAGGCGGCTCTCGGCGGAGACATGAGGATAAAGACCATCGACGGAGATGTGATATACACGGTTAATCCCGGAACTCAGACAGATACCAGGATCAGACTTCGCGGTAAAGGCGTTCCTTCCATCAGGAATGCTTCTACCAGAGGTGATCTTTATGTAAATTTTGTTGTTCAGGTTCCTTCCAAGCTCACCAAAGAACAGAGAGAGATCCTGGAAGCCTATGACAGAACATTAACAGATATTCCCAATGCAGGCGATTCGGGGAAAAATAAAAAGAGATCCAAATGATCTTTTTAAGACCAACGGACAGTACTTGCCCATTGGTCTTTTTATTTGTCACGGAGTACACAATTGGTTTACCTTTTAAGAAAAGTGTGTTAAAATCCGAAGTTACGGGGGCATGCAAATGTACAGATTTTTTATAAACGAAGAACAGCATAATGAAAATGAGATCCGGATCACGGGAGAGGATGTAAACCACATTAAAAATGTTTTACGTCTTAAAGAAGGAGACAGGATAGTTCTGTGTAACGGAAGAAACAGGGATTATATCTCGGAGATCTCGGATGAGGGATCAAAAAGTGAGATCCTGTGCAGGGTCGTGGAAACAAAAAACTCAGCTACAGAACTTCCGATAAAGATGGTTCTTTACCAGGGACTTCCCAAAAAAGATAAAATGGAACTCATAATCCAAAAATGTGTTGAGCTGGGTGTTTCCGAGATCGTTCCGGTGATCATGAAAAGATGTATCGTGAAACTCGAGGATGACAAGGCGGAAGCAAAGAAAAACGCCAGATGGTCAGAGATCTCAAGAGCGGCCGCAAAACAATGCGGAAGAGGAAGGATACCTGTTATCGGAAAAGCCTTGAGCTTTAAAGAGGCTCTAAAGAAAGCCTTAGATGAGGATCCGGGGCATTTGCTGGTACCCTATGAAAATGAAGAGGGGATAGCTTCCATAAGGGAATTTATAAAAGAGCTTAAAAACTCCATAAAGAAAGATCCGGATAACAGTCCCACGGTCTCGATATTTATAGGACCCGAGGGCGGGTTTGAAGAAAGTGAGATAGAGGGTGCCTTGAATGCGGGAGCCCACACTGTGTCGTTGGGACAAAGGATATTAAGAACGGAAACGGCGGGCTTTACCACCGCGGCAATTTTAATGTATGAAACGGAGACCCATTAATGATCGCATATCTTGATAACGCTGCAACAACTAAAGTTTCCAAAAGCGTTTATGATAAAATGACTTCAATTTTCCTTGAGGATTTCGGCAATCCTTCTTCCATGCACAGAATGGGGATGGATGCGGAAAATCATATAAAAGGATCACGGAAGATAATATCCGATATTCTTAAATGTGATCCGGGAGAGATAGTTTTTACTTCCGGAGGAACCGAATCCAATAATACCGCCCTTATCGGTGCGGCCCTGGCCAATTCCAGGAAAGGCAGGCATATAATCTCCACAAGGATGGAGCACGCTTCGGTTTATAATCCTTTGTTTTTTCTGGAAAGCATGGGTTATGAGATATCCTTTGCTCCCGTTGATAAGGACGGGCATGTGATCATAGACGCACTTACCGACCTGATAAGGGAAGATACCATCCTTGTTTCGGTTATGTTTGTAAATAATGAGATAGGAAGTATCAATGATATAGGGGCAGTCTCAAAGGCCATAAAGGAAAAGAATCCCAACATTGTTTTTCATGTGGATGCCATCCAGGCCTTCGGTAAAATGAAAGTGATACCCAAAAATCTCGGTATAGATCTGCTTTCGGTTTCGGGGCACAAGATCCTGGGGCCTAAAGGAAGCGGCTTTTTGTATATCAAGAAGGGTACTAAGATCAAACCCTATATTTATGGCGGAGGCCAGGAAAAGGGCATGAGATCCGGTACGGAAAATGTTCCGGCCATAGGAGGATTGGGGCAGGCAGCTTTTGATGCATATGAGTCTCTGGATAAAAACAGAGAGAAAATGTATGCACTTAAGGAAAAACTTATAAGAGGGCTTCTTGAACTGGATAATGTACGGGTTCATACCTTCGGAAGCAGCGGTGAAAACATTCCCGACCTGCACGAAAAGATACTTAAGACCGCTCCTCACGTGGTGAGCTGCGGATTTGAAGGCTTAAGCAGGAGCGAAGTCCTGCTTCACGCTCTGGAGGATAAGCAGATCTATGTATCATCCGGATCCGCGTGCTCTTCAAATCATCCCGATATTTCAGGAACCTTAAAGGCTATAGGAGTGGATGGCAAATACCTTAATTCCACCCTCAGATTCAGTTTTGCGCCTACCACCTCAGAAGAGGAGATAGACATGACGCTTGAAGCTCTGAAAGAACTTTTGCCTGTACTCAGGAAATACACGAGGCATTGATGATGGAATACAGGAATTATATCTTTGACTTCTACGGTACCCTGTGTGACATAAATACAAATGAGAACAAAACTTCTTTGTGGAAAAAGACAGCCGAGATCTACTCTGCCTATGGCGCTTTTTATACCGGAAGAGAGCTTAAACGAGCCTTTAAAGAAGCTATAAAGTCAGACTGCCTTAAACATTCCGAAGAAGAATATTACGAGCCGGATGTTACCGGGGTTTTTAAGACATTGTTTAACCTTAAAGGGATACAGATAACCGAGGATTTGGCAAGAAATACAGCCATAACCTTCAGGGCCTTGTCAAGGTCTTATATACGTTTGTATCCCGGGGTGGAGGAACTGCTTGGATCGCTTAAAAAAAGAAATAAGAAGATCTATCTTCTATCAAATGCACAAACGGATTTTACAAGGCCTGAGATCACTATGCTCGGTATCGGCCATTTTTTTGACGGCATATTTATTTCGTCGGAACAGATGGTTAAGAAGCCCGGCAGATTATTTTTTGAAAGACTTCTTAAAACGTATTCGCTAAAGCCCGAAGAAAGCATCATGATCGGTAATGACGAGGCGGCGGATATAGCGGGAGCCATGGAAGTGGGAATGGATTCTCTTTATATTCATTCCAATATATCGCCCGGAGAATATGGAAAGCTTAAACCCACCTATTGCATTCCGGACGGAGATTTTAATCGTATTAAGGAACTGATATTAAATTGATATTTATAAATCGGAGGTTGTATGGCTGATAAACTGCTTAAAAGAAATGAAGTCCCGGTGGAAGAGACCTGGGATCTTTCGCTTTTGTATAAGAGCGATGAGGAACTGAACGCGGATATAGAAAAAGCAAAGGAAATTGTCAGGAAGATGATTACCTTTAAGGGAAAGCTTAATTCAGCAGAGGCTGTAAATGACTGCCTTTCCCTTTATGAGCAATTCATAGTTATTGACGATCACGCAACTAATTATGTGGGGCTGGATGCGGAAACCGATCACACAAATTCTGCCGTGATGGAGAAGAACGAAAAAGTAACCAATATCTTTAATGAACTTGAAACAGAGATCACCTTTATGGACAGCGAAATAGCCCGAGCTGATGAAGAAGTGCTTAAAAAGGCTATGGAAACATGCGACAGACACAATTCCTATCTTAAAAATGTGCTGAGAAGCAAGCCTCATATGCTTTCGGATGAAACGGAAAGAGCATTGGCAGCATTAAATCAAACCCTTAACGCACCCTATGATACTTATCTGGCAGCTAAGCTTGCGGATATGAAATTCCCTGATTTTGAAGTGGACGGAGTTAAATATCCTTTGGGCTATTCTCTTTTCGAGGATGATTATGAATATGACTCAAGGACAAATGTAAGACGTGCCGCTTTCAGAGCTTTTTCCGACAAGCTTAAGGAGTACAGAAATGTTACGGCTACGGCTTACAATCAATGTGTAAGATGCGAAAAGACTCTTGCGGATCTTAGGGGTTTTGACAATGTTTTTGACAGCCTTCTTTTTGATCAGGAGGTTACGGAGGATCTATACAACAGACAGATCGATCTGATCATGTCCAAATTGTCTGTGCATATGAGAAAGTATGCAAGGCTCATTAAAAAGCTGTATAAACTGGACAAGATGACCTATGCGGATCTGAAACTTCCGATCGATCCGGATTTCAGCCCCAAGGTTACCATAAAAGAAGCCAGGGAATACTGCGTAAAGGGACTTTCGATCCTGGGACCCGAGTATGTAAAAATGGTAGAAGAAGCCTTTGACAACCGTTGGTTTGATTTTGCCAACAACGAAGGAAAATGTACCGGAGGTTTTTGTTCCAGTCCTTACCGCAAGAATTCCTACATCCTTCTTTCCTTTAATGGCCGTATGTCGGATGTATTCACTATGGCTCATGAATTGGGCCATGCAGGTCATTTTAAGGCTTGCGGAGAAGCTCAGGGACCATTGGATACCGATCCTTCGGGTTATTTTGTAGAATCACCCTCCACTATGAACGAACTCCTTCTGGCTCATTATCTTCTTAAGACCAGTAACGAACCCAGATTCAAGAGATGGGTATTGGCTAACATGGTTGGAAACACTTATTACCATAACTTTGTGACCCACCTGCTTGAGGCGGCTTACCAAAGAGAGGTTTATAAGATAATAGACAAGGGTGGAAGTGTTCAGGGAGATACTCTGGACAGCATTTTTACCGATGTCCTTAAAAAATTCTGGGGAGATGAAGTGGAACTCACAGAAGGTGCAGAACTCACCTGGATGAGACAGCCTCATTACTATATGGGCCTCTATTCCTATACCTACAGTGCGGGACTTACCATTGCCACTGCAGCCTGCGACAGGATAGAAAGGGAAGGAAGCAGAGTGGTGGAGGACTGGAAAAGAGGACTTTCCATGGGCGGAAAGCTTTCACCTCTTGAGTTTGCGCAAAATGCGGGTGTGGATATATCCACGGATGCACCTCTGCTTCGTACCATTGAGATCATTGGCGGCTACATCGACGAGATAGAACGGTTAAGTGAAGAAATAGTATAGTTTATGTGAACTGTTATATTTTTCTATAACAAAATGTTTACATTTATATCATTGAATCTGTATTTTTGCGGGTGTATCATATTTCCGGTTTAATTGATGTCTTTAAGAAGAAAGAACAGTGAGGTGGATATATGTATACATGCAGATGGTGTGGAAAGATCCTGCTTGAAGCACGGAACGAATCTGAAGCTATTTGCGGACCCTGCCGCATAAAAGAAGCTGAAACACTTAAAAAGCTTGCGGTAGCCATGTCAAAGAATCCGGGAATGAATGCGATGGAATTGGCTCAGGCGTCAGGCGTGCCTCTTTCCAGGGTCAGCTATTTTATGAAAAATGGAAAAATAAAACAAAGATAAGCAGGATGTCTCTCCTGTTAAGGGGGAGACATTTTTTATGCTTTTTTCATTAAGTTTTTTTAATACTGTGATATAATACCCTCGTTTATCAAATGAAGTTACAGAGAGGTATCATATGATCAAGATCCTGATGAAGAGTATCCGCGAATATAAGTCCCCGTCTGTTCAGACGCCTCTTTTTATGTGCGGAGAAGTAAGTATGGAAGTTTTGCTTCCCTTTGTTATGGCAAAACTTATCGATGAACTGGAAAGAAACAATCTTAGAATGGTTTTGAGTTATGGCGGTATTCTTATCGTTATAGCCATGCTCAGCCTGTTCTTCGGAACAATGTCAGCCCGCAGAGCGGCTGTGGCCAGTTGCGGATTTGCGAAGAATCTGCGTCATGACCTTTTTCATAAGGTTATGGATTTCTCTTTTTCCGATGTGGACAGATTTTCGCCTTCGTCTTTGGTCACAAGACTTACCACAGATGTATCCAATCTGCAGAATGCCTATGCGATGATCATACGTATGGCGGTAAGAGTACCCCTTATGTTCCTGTTTTCCATCATAATGGGCTGCAGGATCAACTGGAAGCTTACCATGATCTTTCTGGCTATAGTGCCTTTTCTCGGAGGAGCCGTTCTTTTGATCGCCTCCAAGGCACATAAGATATTCAGAAAGATATTTAAGAAATATGATGCTTTAAACAATTCGGTACAGGAAAACGTTTCCGCCATCCGTGTTGTAAAAGGCTTTGTAAGGGAAGAATATGAGATAGAAAAGTTCAACCAGAGATCTGCGGACGTCAGAGATGACTTTACTCATGCGGAAAAACTTCTGGCACTTTTTAATCCCGTAATGAACTTCTTTATGAATGTCAGCATGCTCCTTATATGCTATCTGGGAGCAAAGGCCATAATCACTACCGCAAATGATCCGTTTCCCGAGCTTACTACCGGAGATCTTTCATCTCTTACAAACTACGGTGTTAAGATCTTATCTGCCCTTATGATGCTGGGTTTTGCCTTTGTAATGATCACAATGGCCTCCGAAGCCGGTAACCGTATCGTGGAAGTGCTCAAGTATGAACCCACACTTACCGGAGAACCCAATGGACTTACCTCTGTGCCCGACGGAAGCATCAGATTTAAAAATGTTTCTTTTAAGTATTCCGACGGAGCCACAAGAAATTCCCTTGAGAACATAAATCTGGACATAGAGAGCGGAAAGACCGTGGGTATCATAGGTGGTACAGGTTCTTCCAAGACTACATTGATCCAGCTGATCTCAAGACTTTATGACGCCACCGAGGGTGAAGTGCTGGTGGGCGGTCATAATGTAAAGGATTATGATCTTAAGTCGCTTAGAGATCAGGTGGCTGTTGTGCTTCAAAAGAATATTCTTTTTGCCGGTACCATAAAAGAGAATATGAGATGGGGTAATAAAGAAGCCACAGACGAAGAGATCGTTGAAGCTTGTAAAGCAGCCTGCGCGGATGAGTTCGTACGTAATTTCCCCGACGGATACGATACCTATATCGAACAGGGCGGTACCAATGTGTCCGGAGGTCAGAAACAGCGCCTTTGCATAGCCCGGGCTCTTCTTAAAAAGCCGCGCATATTGATCCTTGACGATTCCACATCTGCCGTTGATACAAAGACAGATGCCATGATCAGAAACAGCTTTAAAAAGTCTATACCCGGAACAACAAAGATCATTATCGCCCAGAGAGTTTCTTCCGTGGAAGATGCGGATGAGATCCTGGTTATGGACGGCGGAAAGATCGTTGAACGCGGTACAAGCCGTGAACTCATAGATATGAACGGTATATATGCCGAAATATATGAAACACAGACCAAAGGAAAGGAGGAATAAGCCATGCCGGGACCTAACAGAAGATTGGGACCTCGTCCCCAGATCAAAAAGGGAGTATTTACCAGGCTGTTAAAAACCGTTTTCGGTTATTACGGACCTCAGCTTGCCGTGGTTGGTGTATGTCTGCTGCTGGCGGCTGTTTCTCAGATTTCCATGAGCGTGTTCATGAAAAAACTGATAGACGACTGCATTACTCCCGGGATCCAAAACGGATGGGATGCAGTGGCCGAAAACACGATCAAGCTCATCTGTGTTCTTGCGTGCATATATATGCTCGGCGTTATATGTTCCTTCATATATACAAGGATAATGGCCGTGGTCTGCCAGGGATCTTTAAAAAAGTTCAGAGATGCCATGTTTGATAAGATGCAGACCCTTCCCATTAAGTACTTTGACACTCATGCACACGGTGACATCATGAGTACCTATACCAATGATACAGATGCTGTAAGACAGCTGATAGGGCAGAGTCTTCCTTCATTGTTTTCTTCGATCATAATGATCGCAGGACTTGTGTTTGTAATGATGTATTTCAGTATTTGGTTGTTCCTGATGGTACTGTTTGCTCTGTTTATCATCGGAAAAGCAGGCGCTCATTTTGGCGGAAAGAGCGGTAAGTACATGGTGGGAAGACAGAAATCACTTGCAAAAGAGGAAGGGTTTGTCGAAGAAATGATGACCGGCCTCAAGGTGGTAAAGGTTTTCACCCATGAACAGGAAGCCAAGAATGATTTTGACAAGCTCAACGATCAGCTTTACGAAGACTCCATGCAGGCAGATAAAAACGGTAATGTTCTCGGTCCTATCACCAATAATGTGGGTAACATTTTCTATGTTCTGATCGCGGTTTTCGGAGCAAGTCTCTTTGCGCTGGGAGCTGTCAATGTAAGCTTACAGGGTATTGTACCTCTTACCCTGGGCGTTGTCGTTACCTTCCTCGGAATGTTCGGACAGCTTTCTCAGATGGTGGGCCAGATGTCCCAGCAGATCACCATGGTAATGATGGGTATCGCCGGAGCCGGCCGTGTATTTGAACTTATTGATGAAAAGCCGGAAGAGGATCACGGATATTGTGAACTCGTAAATGTTAAGAAAAATGAAAAGGGTGAACTTGTAGAGACTGAAGAGAGTACCAATCTCTGGGCCTGGAAGCATCCTCATCAGGAGCAGGGTACTGTTACCTATACGGAACTTAAGGGAGAGATTGAACTGGAAAACGTGGATTTCGGATATGTTTCCGATAAGCTCGTTCTGGAAGATGTATCTCTTCATGCAAAGGCAGGAGAAAAATTCGCCTTTGTGGGAGCTACAGGTGCAGGTAAGACCACAATAACCAATCTTATAAACAGATTTTATGATATTCCCGACGGTAAGATACGTTTTGACGGTATTAACATAAATAAGATCAAGAAACCCGACTTAAGAAGATCTTTGGGCCTTGTTCTTCAGGATGTAAACCTCTTTACGGGTACAGTTATGGACAATATCAGATACGGAAGACTTAATGCCACGGATGAAGAATGTATCGAAGCAGCCAAGCTTGCCAATGCACATGACTTTATCACCAGACTTCCCGAAGGATATAATACCATGCTTACCGGAAACGGAGCATCACTTTCCCAGGGACAGAGACAGCTTTTGTCCATTGCCAGAGCGGCAGTGGCAAATACTCCCGCAATGATCCTTGATGAAGCCACCAGTTCCATTGATACCAGAACGGAGGCTCTTGTTCAGAACGGTATGGATAAACTGATGGAAGGCAGAACGGTATTTGTTATCGCTCACAGACTTTCCACCGTCAGAAACGCAAAATCTATTATCGTTTTGGATCATGGGCATATTATCGAGAGAGGTTCCCATGACGAACTTATCAATAAAAAAGGTGTTTATTATCAGCTTTACACCGGCGCGTTTGAGATGGAATAAAAGCATATAAAACAGCGGAACTGACCAATACTAACGGATTTCGGAGTAATACCGGGATCCGTTATTTATTACCTCAAAAATAATTGTAATAATATTTTGGCATTTTCTATTGACAGCGGGGTACTTTTGGTGTATAAAGTTAGCAATGGCTAACGGAAATAGCCTTTATCTTTAAAAAAAGAGTTAGCAAGAGCTAACGTAATGCATTTAACTAAGCCTTTTATCCTTTATTTAATAGATATGTTGTTGGTTGTAATAAAAAGTTACCCACGGTTTTACCGTGGGTCTTTTTATATGCCCCTTTACAAATAAATGTTTGTCTGATATAATATACAAGAATTATGTTTTAAAACAAAAATCCTAAAATAAATTATAAGATCACAGTGAGGTAGCTAATATGAAGGAACAGTTATTGGAAGAGTTCGAAAGAGTTTTTGGCGGAACGGAAGACTGCAGGGTATTCTTTGCGCCCGGAAGAGTTAATCTCATAGGAGAGCACACGGATTATAACGGCGGTCATGTTTTCCCCTGTGCTCTTACCATAGGAACCTACGGTGTTGCCAGAAAGAACGGAATGGATACCTGCAGATTTTACTCCATGAATTTCTCAAATCAGGGAGTTAAGGCTGTTAATCTGGATGAACTTGTATACGACAGAGAGGAATACAATTGGGCAAATTATCCCATGGGTGTTATTTCCATGCTGAATGAGAATGAAGTCAGAGTGGATGAGGGTATAGACCTTTTGATCTTCGGAAATATACCCAATGCTTCCGGACTTTCTTCTTCCGCATCCCTTGAAGTGCTTACGGCTTTTGCCTGCAGAGAACTCTTCGGGTTTGAGATGAGTTTACAGGATATTGCATTACTTTCTCAAAAAGCAGAGAATAAATTTATTGGAGTGAATTGCGGTATCATGGATCAGTTTGCCATAGCTATGGGCAAAAAAGACAATGCCATTTTCCTTGATACGGCTACTTTAAAATACGAATATGCGCCGATCAAACTTAAAGATGCCAAGATCGTTATCACCTGTTCCAACAAAAAGAGGGGACTGGGCGATTCAAAATATAACGAGAGAAGAAGCGAATGCGAGGATGCTTTGGAAGCGATCCGTACCGTTAAGAACATAAACTCCCTTGGAGAACTCAGCGAAAGCGAATTTGAAGAAGTTAAATCGGTGATCGGAGATGAGACAAAGATCAGACGAGCAAAGCATGCGGTTTATGAGAACATGAGAACTGTCAGAGCAGTGACAGCGCTTAAGGACGGAGATATAGAGACCTTCGGTAAGTTAATGAATGATTCTCATCTTTCTCTTCAAAAGGATTATGAAGTGACAGGTATTGAGCTTGATACGATAGTAGAAACATCCTGGAAGGTACCCGGAGTGATCGGTGCAAGAATGACGGGAGCAGGTTTTGGCGGATGTACCGTTGCCATTGTTAAAAATGAGAACGTGGATGAGTACATTAAGACCGTGGGTGATACCTATCTTGCAAAGATCGGGTATGCAGCCGATTTTTATACGGTAGAGATCGGAAACGGTCCCACAGAGCTTTGATCCAAAATAATAAGATGAAGAACAGAATTGAAAGCAGGAGAATAAAATGACTATTTCCGAATGCATTAACTGGCTGGTGGAATATGGTATCACATGTGGCCTTACAGAAGAAGAGGACAGGATATATAAGACAAACAGTCTTATGGAAGCTTTAAAGCTTAATGAGATAGAAGAAGGTAAAGGGGATATACCCGTATCCCGTGATCAATTGGACAGAGTCCTGGAAGAAGTGCTGGACTACGCGGTAAGTACCGGGATCATTGAGGAAGGCATTACTTCAAGAGATCTGTTTGATACAAAGATCATGGGTATCCTTACTCCCTTACCCGGTACGGTCATAAGAAGATTTAACTTATTAAAGGAAAAAGATACCAAGGCAGCCACCGACTATTTTTATAAGCTGTCGGGGGATTGTAATTACATTCGTACAAACCGTGTGAAGAAGGATATGAAATGGAAAATAGAGTCTGATTACGGACAGATAGATATTACCATCAATCTTTCCAAACCGGAAAAGGATCCCAGAGCCATTGCGGCCGCAAAGTTAATGAAAAAGTCCGGATATCCCGCATGCCAGCTTTGCGTTGAAAACGAAGGGTATGCAGGAAGAAAAGACCATCCCGCAAGGCAGAATCTTAGGATCATTCCTCTTGTGATGAATAATGAGGATTGGGGATTTCAATATTCACCCTATGTTTATTACAATGAACACTGTATAATCCTTAACCGCAAACATGTGCCCATGAAAATAGACAGGGCCACGTTTGTAAAGCTTCTGGATTTTGTTGAACAGTTCCCTCACTATATATTGGGCTCCAATGCGGATCTTCCCATTGTGGGCGGATCCATTCTTACCCATGATCATTTTCAGGGCGGCAACTATGAATTTGCCATGGCCAGAGCAGGTATAGAAAAGAAGATCGTTATAAAGGACTTCGAAGATGTGGATGCCGACATCGTTAAATGGCCTATGTCTGTTATCAGACTAACGGCTGCCCATAAGGACAGACTTATCTCCCTGGCTGACAAGATCCTGATCACCTGGCGCGGATACACAGATGAGAAAACTTTTATCTTTGCGGAGACAAATGGAGAGAAGCACAATACCATTACTCCCATAGCGAGAATGAAGAACGGAAAGTATCAATTGGATCTGGTTTTGAGAAATAACATTACCACAGAGGAACATCCTCTGGGTGTTTATCATCCCCACAGTGAACTTCATCACATCAAGAAAGAAAATATCGGCCTTATCGAAGTAATGGGCTGTGCCATTCTTCCTGCCAGATTAAAGAAAGAATTGGAGGATGTGAAGACTGCTCTGATAAACAATACAGATATTACTGCCGATCCTGTTCTCGTTCAACATGCTCCCTGGGTTAAGGAACTTAGAGATAATTACGGTAAATTTGATGCCGGAAATGTCGATGATATCATCAGGAACGAAGTCGGTAAGGTATTTGTTAAAGTACTGGAAGATGCAGGAGTATATAAGTGTACCGATGAAGGAAGGGCTGCATTCTTAAGATTTATTGATAAGATTAATGAATAATGATCACAAAGATTCGAAGACCTTACAGTCTTCGAATTTTTGTGGTAATATTGATCCGACGGTACGTATTTTTTTCTTGCAAATGGATAGGTAAACCATTAAACTATGGATGTTGTTTTTTTAAACATTTCATGCCTTTTGGCAGGGATAAGAGGTCAGGATGGATAACGATTTAAAGGATCAAAAAAAAGAAAGTTCAACCGAAGAAACAAAGGAACAGACATCTCTTGACAAGGCAAAAGCCAATCTTAAAGAAGCACTCAGCTGGCTTTTGATGCTGATCATAGTAATAGCGGTGTCTTACTTTATTACAAATCATCTGATACTAAAAGCAGAAATACCCACGGGTTCCATGAAAAACACGATTATGGAACATGACAGGGTCATTGGCTGGAGACAGTTTAAAAAAGTTGAAAGAGGAGATATCGTTATATTTCCCGCTCTGGAGTACGCCGGAGAAGATTGTCTTTACGTAAAAAGAGTCATCGGTCTTCCCGGAGAAACATTGGAGATACATGACGGAGCGGTTTATATAGACGGTAAAGTTCTGAAGGAAACCTATCTTCCGGAGGATATGAAATACGAGTTTGGACCCTACAATGTGCCTGAAGGGTGTTATTTTCTTTTGGGCGATAACAGGAATTTCTCCGGAGACGCCAGATATTGGACAAAAAACAAATATGTTTCCGAGGATGATATACTGGCCAAGGTAATATTTAAATACAGTCCCTCATGGGAGTTGATGAAAAAACCGGAATATTAATGCTATAAAAATGCTTGAATAATCATCTGCTTAAATTTTTAATTACGGAGTCGATCATGAATAAAGAAACTACTACATCGGAAACACTTGGAATACGCGGCAGCAAAATAAAGAAAAGTATAAAAAAATACATTCCTGCCATTAAGACAAAAACACTTGTGATCATGAGCATGATGGTATCTATACAGTTTGTTCTTGAAAGAGTGGCATCAATTGATACACCCATTACAAGACTCAGCTTTACCTTTGTCGGAAGAGCGGTTACGGGCGCCCTTCTGGGACCTTTTTACAGTGCTGTCGTCGGTATAGCGGCCGATATTCTCGGATGTTTTTATAAAGGTTATACACTTAATCCCGGTATCACCTTTGCTGCAGCTTTAAGAGGAGTTACTTTCGGTATTTTCCTCTGGAGAAAGCAGAATGTTTCAAATATAATCGCCGCAGCTCTTTTTGATCAGTTTGTGGCCGGACTGCTTGTTACCACAGTTTCACTTTTCTGGTTCGGTGGAATCCCTTTTACAACCGAGACCGTTTTGACCAGACTGCTCCAGTGTGTATTCATTTTTGCGATTGAAGTTATCTTCCTTCTTGTCACAAGAAAGAATCTTTTTGTACAGATAAAAAAATACCTGTCGGTCATGAGCGTAAGCGACAGGATCTGATACGGGGCTGTTTACTTTTTGGGAGATCATAATTTCCCTAAAAATGTGAACAGCAGCCGTTGGGCTGCTGTTCGAGGGGGAGTTATGAAAAAATTTATAAAAAGTAAATAAGTAGGGGAGAGAAAAAATACCTTGCGGTAATTTTCCATACCGACCGTACTTCCCGTTCGGTACAAATACATAGTACCACATAATTGTGTTTCATTTGTGTTCTTGAAGTAAACAATTAATAAAAAAAGTTTTTATAAGAGGTAAACAAAATGGCAACAATCAGGACATTCAAAGCATTGAGACCCGCTGCAAGCCTTACGGAAAGGGTTGCGGCTCTTCCTTACGATGTTTATAACAGAGAGGAAGCAAGGATCACCGCACTTAAGGATCCGCTTTCATTTTTAAACATTGACAGACCGGAAACCCAGTTTCCCGAAGAACAGGACATGTATGCGCCTCAGGTTTACGAGAAGGCAAAAAATATGCTTGATTCGGAAATTACTGACGGTACCTTTGTTGAAGATGAAAAAAACTGCTATTATCTTTATGAACTCACAATGAATAAAAGATCACAGACAGGTATCGTAGCTTGTGCATCTATCGACGATTATGTTAACGGTGTTATAAAAAAGCACGAAAATACCAGAGCAGATAAGGAATTGGACAGGATCAGGCATGTGGATGCCTGTTCCGCTCAGACCGGCCCTATCTTTCTCGCTTACAGAAGTGATGAGATGATCGAGAAGACCGTAAAAAAAGTGAAGACCGCCGATCCCGCCGCAGACTTTACCTCCGAAGACGGCATCACACACAGAGTCTGGGTCATATCCGAAGAACCGGATATCTGTACCATCAGGGAGCGTTTTTCAAATATAGACCGCATATATATCGCCGACGGACATCACAGAGCGGCATCCGCCGTTAAAGTAGGCCTCATGAGAAGAGAGCAGGAGAAGCAGGCAAAGGGATGCTTTGACGAAACGGCCGAGTATAACTACTTCCTTTCCGTTCTTTTCCCTGAAAATGAGCTCATGATCATGCCTTATAATCGTGTGGTCAAGGATCTTAACGGACTTTCCGAAGAAGAGTTCATGAAAAAGATATCCGTCAAGTTTGAGATAGAAGAGATAGGTAAAACCGCATTTCAGCCGGAGAAGAAATTGGAGATCGGCATGTATCTTGGAAAGACCTGGTACAAACTTACAGCCGGAAAGGGTACATTTAATGAGCAGGATCCCGTGGAAAGTCTGGATGTTTCCATACTTCAGAACAACATCCTTGCACCCGTCCTCGGTATCTGCGATCCAAAAACCGATAAACGCATAGATTTTGTCGGAGGCATACGCGGTCTCGGCGAGTTGGAGAGAAGATGTGAGAGTGAGATGAAGATCGCTTTTTCCATGTATCCCACTTCCATAATCGAACTGTTTGATGTGGCTGATGCGGGACTGCTGATGCCGCCCAAGTCTACCTGGTTTGAGCCTAAGCTTCGTTCGGGATTGTTTATTCACAGATTTTAGAAAATATTGTTTACAAAACAAAATAATTATGATATAGTATTTGGGCTTGTGTAAATGCAAGCCCATTTTTATCACCTGAGCTCAGTGGACGGCGACACACTCCCACCGATTCTTGGTTCCGGGCGTATTGAAAAATTTAGGAGGAAAATCTCATGATTACAAAGGAAAAGAAAGCAGAAATCATCGCTGCTTACGGCAGAACCCCCAATGACACAGGTTCACCCGAGG
>JAFSWD010000211.1 GCA_017444675.1 Lachnospiraceae bacterium | reverse complement strand
CTGACGCACAACAACTTCTCCATGGAATCGCAGGTGATTACCACGGTCCGGCTGACTAAGTCCGGGTACTTGCTGGCGATGTAGTTGTCCAGGGCCTGGGCGAACTCGATATAGGTCCGCTGCTCCAGGTCGTTGAGGTCGTAAGCCGTGACGATCCGATTCGGGGCCATGGCCTTGTGGGGGCCCTTGCCCTTGCCGGCGTGTTTGGCGAGGAAGGCCGCGTTCTCGCTGGCCGCCTTGAGCACGTCCTTCACGGTCTCGTCGGTGTACTCCGCCGTGGAGGAGAAGCCGTAGACGCCGTTCTCGTACACCCGGGCGGACACGCCGAACTGCTCGGTCCGCACGTTGCCCACCAGGGCCCCGTTCAGCAGCACGGCCCGCCGGTTGAGGTTCCGCTGGGCCCTGAGCTCCGTGTTGGCGCCCGAGGCAAACAGATACTTTTTGTTGGTCAAGAGATCCTGTATCATCTGCACGCTCCTTTTGTTTGGATTGACGGCTTCGCCGCCCTATCTTGAATATCATACCATACTTCTTCCGGTTGTGGAATCACCCGTCGGTTGAATTCACAAAAAATCCCCGCAACCAAGAGGTTGGGGGGATCAGAAAATGGGGTGCACTTCAATTTGGCTACATGCCAAGCAGCTCTTTCTTTTTATAGTTAAATTCTTCCTCGGTAAGGATGCCAGCATCTCGCATTTGAGCCAGCTTTTCGATAGTTTCCAATGTCTTATCGATATCGGTTTTCTTTTTTGACGCCGCGCTGCTCTTTACCTTTGAAAAAGCGTTGGTCAGTCCGGCTCCCGCCGACTTGACACCGGCTTTCACGCCTTTTGCCAGCTTTTCAGAACTCGCTTTGACTCCCATGGATACCTTTTCAGTGAAGGATAGGTCAATTTCTGGTTGAGCATTTTCATCGGTCTGTTCTATGACTTCGATATCCTCCGCAAACTCTTCGTCGCTGTAGTCGAAACAGGCTTTATCCAGCGTCGCTCGGAGCCTGTTCGCCATAGGCATCATGGACGCGAAATTGAGGGTTCCCGAAACGACGCCGCCGACGATTGGGATGATCTTGGAAACGCCATTAGCGACGGTGCTCTTCGTCACGCGAACGCCCAGCGCCTTTCCGATCTGCTTCACGATGGGATACCAGAAGGTTTTCGTCAGCGCTTTCTGCGGCAGTTTCTTCAAGGCTGTTTTAGAAAGCTGTGTCGTCAGGACCCTGACGCCGGAAACTGCCCCCGATACGCCGAACATGGTCCCGATGTACAGCAACAGCTGATTTTGTACCTTTTCCTCATTGAGCTCCTTGCCATCCCAAAGATCGGACGCACCATAGAGATAGGACAACTCCTGCGCCAGCCGGAGAGCCATCCCGAAGAACTGCATCACGTCCGCAGGGATGGTGGCTGCCATGGCCCATCCGCCGGGGATCCCGGCGATGAAGGATGCCGCAGAGGATTCACTCGTCCGTTTTAGTATTTGCTTTTTCGCTAACACTTGTAACTCATCACGAGAAATCCCTGCCGCAATCGGTCCCTGTTCGATGATCTCCTGGATTTTGTCCGGAGTTGAGGAAAAGCTTTCCGCAAGAAATTTGCTTCGATTGACTTTGACGCCAGGAAGCTGGACCGAGGTGGTGATGACATTTTCAAGTGCGAACTCTTTTACGATCTGTTTTTCCATTTGTTGTATCACCGTCCTTTCACAACGGGACATGAATTCTACGCGAACACAATATGCCTTGTATTATATGTATTATACAATGTTAGCTTTCGTTTTGCAAACGAGATTCACTATAATCAACATAGCTTTCTTTTGCAACCTATAAACTGATAAAGTTCTATGTTTCAAAGAGGCTTTTCCTTTTTCCCTACGGCCTTGCATTTTCGGCGGGCCCTGGGTAGAATAAGGGGACGATACGGAAGGGAGGACCCCATGGACATCACCTTTGAAACGGAGGCGGGGCGGTTCAACTATCGGGTGTGCGCCGTTCTGCTGGACGGGGAGCGGATCCTCGCCATGCACGACGAGCGCAGCCCCTACTTCTACCTGCCCGGAGGCCGGGTCAGGATGGGCGAGCGGGCG
>JAFSWD010000210.1 GCA_017444675.1 Lachnospiraceae bacterium | reverse complement strand
TTTATTTACGGTTACCTCATATTCCTTTTCATGTCTGTTACCGGCCCTCAATATCTTATTGACTATATCTCCGTCATTGGTGAGCAACAACAATCCTTCGGAGTCCTTATCCAGGCGTCCGATGGGAAATATCCTCTTGGGATAGTTGATATAATCGATAACGTTGTCCGGTTCTCTCTTTGTATCTGTGGTGCAGACTATCCCCACAGGCTTGTAAAAAGCAATGAGCACCTGATTATCGTCTCTCGAGACCGGTTTACCGCAAAACACCACTTCCTGTCCGGGAAGTACCTTTGTCCCGTTCTGTGCTGCAACCCCGTCCACGGTAACCTGTCCTTTTTCCACGAAAACATCAGCTTCTCGTCTGGAGCAAAGTCCTGCATCACTTAAATATTTGTTTATCCGCACCCCGCTTTCAAGCTCGGGTGTCTCAAATTTCTTATTATTCTTCATAAAAAATGATTATAACCCAAATGTCACTTGCTTTTCAAGTGGTAAAGAATAAAAGGTTGCTTTAAAGCCACGACTTTACAATTTTAAACTCTTGTTGTATAATCACACGGTACTTTTAAGTCACTGTAGCCCAGCTGGACAGAGCGTTCGCCTCCGAAGTGAAAGGCCGTCGGTTCGAATCCGATCAGTGACGTTAAAAAAGGGGCTGATCAACAGTCCCTTTTTTATTGTCTATCCCTGTTGTAAGCAGTACGCTGTGTTCCTTTAATACATTTGTTACCATCAGAGCAGCCCAGTACATCGATTCTTAAATAACTGGACCGAATGCTTGCCTGCTTACCCGACTGCCCGTACATGAAAGCCTCGGAGTAGCCCGCTACACCTGCGTTTTCACGCACGAGCATTCGAGCAAGCATTCTGCGCATTAGTCCAGTTATTTTAAAACCGCTGTACTAGTTCAGACCGTTTTTCTCTCTCACTGTCTCCGGTCTGTCCGGATCCGCCATGTCAATTCATCTTTGTTATGCTTTTGTCTTCCTTACATGGCTATCTCTACCGTGGAAGTCTGCAGGTCATACCGGTAGACGCTGTCGGAAAGAAAATCATTCTCGTTTACAACCGTGGAGTTCACTGCCTTTACCGTTTCCTTCAGCATGTTAAGATCATACTGCTCTACTCTGGGAACTATGATCACTTCATGGATACTCGAGGGAAGGATGTACAGGCTGCAGCCGAGACGTTTGGCTATCTTTTCTATTACGCTGTCTATAAACATGACCGCAGCCCCAAACATTCCCGAATCGTTGGTACAAACATACAGTTCACTTTTGTCCAGTTCCCCCTCCTCCTCCATATAGTCCTTGGCATCCGCACCTTCGCAGATCCGTCTTACCAGTTCTTCCAGTTTATAGAGTCTGGTCTTAAATAACTCTCCGGTGTTGTGCTTTGCAAGAGCAAGCAATTCTTCCTTTTTCAGGCCGTTTTCCTCCAATTGCTCGGTTCTTAAAGGCTGGGAAGTCCTGATCCCGTCCTCTTGTTCTTCAAGCCATCTGTAACCTACGGTAAGGTTCAAAATGTCATCACAAGGGAACTGATCTCTGATCTCTCCGCATACATTTCCGCTCATAAGGCGCATAAAAAGATGATCTTTATTAAATTGTCTGTTTTCCATTTATTTCTCCTGAATTTTAAGCAGATCCTGCCATGAATCGCAAATTTAGAATAGAAATCGAGAAAATAGATGAAGCATGTATATATTAACACGAAAAAAGGTCCGGTACAATACCGGACCTTATCTCAACGTGTAGAAAATCAAGGGTCGTTTTTGTGCACTTTTCACAATATCAGAAGCTGATCATCTGTGAAGCGATATTGGCAGGAACGGGTCTGCTGTAAAGGAAGCCCTGAGCCTTGTTGCAGTTCATGCGTCTCAGCATCTCTTCCTGGGCATTTTCTTCCACGCCTTCGGCAACAACCAGCATATTAAGTGCCTGAGCGAGACTGATAATGGTCTCAACTATCTTCTTATCTTCATTATCAACCGTAACCGCTTCCATGAAGCTCTTATCTATCTTAAGATTATCGATGGGAAGCTTCTTAAGATAGTTAAGGGATGAATAACCGGTTCCGAAATCATCCAGCGAGAACAGGATACCAAACTTCTTGAGATTTTCAATGGTTCTGATAGCGTAATTTACATCTTCGATGGCTACGGTTTCTGTGATCTCCAGTTCAAGATACCTGGGATCTATGTTGTACTCTCTGATCATTTCCATTACATAATCGGTAAGGAAAGGATCTCTGAACTGCTTTGCTGAAAGGTTAACGGCTATCATGACCATATTACCGGCTTTATGCCACTCGGCCAGCTGTTTGCAGGCCTTGTTCAATACCAGCTTACCCAGCTCAATGATAAGACCGCATTCCTCGGCAACGGGAATGAACTCGTCAGGGAAAAGAAGTCCCTTTTGAGGATGATGCCATCTGATCAAGGCCTCAAAGCTTGCCACTCTGTTGGTCGCAAGATTAACCTGAGGCTGATAGTAAAGTTCAAACTGATTATCACGGATAGCTTCTCTCATTTCACCCTGAAGCTTGACTCTGTTGGACATCATCTGCTCCATGGGATTATCAAAGATCCTGTAAGCATTCTTTCCGGAATCCTTTGCAACAAAGAGAGCTGTATCCAGATTTCTTGTAAGATTCTGTAATGAAGGGCACTTGTCCCTGGAAACAATGAGCACACCCATGCTGGCACTGATGGTGATCTCCTTGTCATCCATAGCCTTAAAGTGTTCAACGCTGAAAATGTGCATGATCTCAACAGCCTTTTTCTCGCATTCGTCTCTGCTCAAAAGCCTGTTGAAAAGAATAATGAATTCGTCTCCGCCCACACGTCCGATAAAATCATCTTCACCGAGAGTAGCTTCGAGTCTGTCGGCAACCGAAGAGATCACCGCATCTCCGTTAAGATGTCCCATGGTATCGTTAATGATCTTGAAATCGTCAAGATCGATATCGATAATTGTAAAGTACTCTCCCGGATAAGATTTGTATATCTCCTTTTCAAGCATGTTCATGAAAGCAACACGGTTGGGAAGCTTAGTCAGATAATCGGTATAAGCCACTTCCTTCATCTGCTCTCTGTTTTCCCTAAGCTCATCATATTTTTCAAAAAGCTCGGATTTTGTGTTAGAAACTTCATCATAGGCCATTTTGAGGTCGTTGTAGCTTTCTGCCAGTTTTGCATCGGCTGTTTCCGCCTTCTTTTCGGCTTTCACCCTCTTCGCGATGTTAACAAAGAGAAGGAATAAAAGTACCCCGAACAGGCCGGTCAGCACTGCATCCCCCACAGGCCCATACTGTATAAGATTGACTTCTAAAACTATTAAAGGCATTATCTTTCCCCTTTCGAAACAATGTAATTTGCTCCTATTTTGCCTTATAGATATTTAAATTAAATCATATAAACCAAAATATCGCAATAGAATTTTTTTACCATTATATTATAAATATTTATGTTTTTGTGAATAAAAATTTATAATTTTGTGTCCTGATCTGACGGTGTTTTGGAATGCAAACTTTACATTCACTTCGGGTTAGTGTAAAATCAGATTATCAGATGATCATGATAAAAGGTGGATAGGTATGAATACAATAACAACAGTGGCATTGATAATTCTTACAGTTGACAGCATTATCCATTTATACGGTACCTACAAATGTAACCGTCTTATCAGGAGACTCACCAAATGGCTTTTACTTCCTTTAATGATGATCGCCTACTACTTTGCTGTTCCGTCTCCCAATCTTTATGTCCTGGCCGCCTTCTTCTTCAGTTGGGCGGGGGATGTGCTGCTTCTCGGCCGCGGTCCTCAGTTTTTTGTACTGGGAGGAATCGCTTTTCTCCTGAGTCATTTATGTTTCATCTGTGCTTACTGCACAAACATAAATTTCAAACAAGTCCCCTATGCAACGATAATCCCCATCCTTATCCTCTTTATTGCCATCATATACATGGTGAGCAGAAATCTCCGGGATTTTATTCCAAAGATGTTGAAGTTCCCAATGGTGGGTTATCTTATGGCAAACGCAACCATGAATGCCTTCGCCATGATGCAGATGTTTTCCGTACCCTGCACGGCGACCATCACCATCTCCCTAGGTGCTCTGCTCTTCTTCTGGTCGGATGTCCTTTTGTTCGGCGTCCGTTTCCATAAAAGTGATTCCCTGTACAAAAGGCACTTTTTGGAAATGTTCGCATATATATTGGGAGAGTTTCTTATATGCTACGGCTTTATGCAAATGTAAAACATACAAACGCCGTCGAAAGACTTTCTTTCGGCGGCATTTGTTTAGCGGAAGCGGTGGGATTCGAACCCACGAGCCCTTGCGGGCTACCTGATTTCGAGTCAGGGCCGTTATGACCGCTTCGATACGCTTCCTCATTTGCTGTTTTTTATGTAAAAATAATCTGTTTTCCGAACAGCGCACAATAAGATAACACACTTATTCATCAATTGCAAGAAAAATTTTTTCACCCTAAGATAAAAAGTTCCACAAGATTCTTTTCCGCAATTTTTCCGTTTTTCATGTCCTGTTCCAGTTGAACTCCGTACTCAAGTTTTGCTCTGAGTGCAGATCTTTTAAAATTCCCCACCTGCTGCATAAGTTTCTGTACCGCAAAAGGATGTATGCCCAGGATCGACGTGATCTCCCCCTGACTTTTTCCTTCCGCCTTAAGCTCCTTAACCACCAGAAGCTGGGTATAATGTCTTATCAGCATGCGCCAGGTGAGTTGTACGGGCTCTTTTAAAGCATTCAGCCTTTCATAAACAGCCAGCGCCCTTTTCATA
>JAFSWD010000209.1 GCA_017444675.1 Lachnospiraceae bacterium | reverse complement strand
GGGTTAGGGGTTCATTTTTGTGGCCCAGCAAAGTTTTTTCGCGTGTAGAGTCAACATATGCTTGCCAGAAATGTTTTAGGCACGGGACTTTGTGGCCCAATTGAAGGTTTTGTCTGCTTGGGTCAATAAAATGAACCCATAACCCCGTCCCCGGGGTTCATTTTTGTGGCCCGGTCCGTGGTTCAAACAGCCGGAGTTTCGTAGAAGGCGGCGGTTTCGTCGATGTCGTTTACGGGGGGCTTCAGGCCCTCGATCACGATGCCTTTCTTTTCGGCATAGTCCCACAGGGCGGCGTGGACAGCTTCCTCAGCCAGAAGAGAGCAGTGGATCTTTACGGGAGGGAGGCCGCCCAGGGCTTCCTGAACCGCTTTATTGGTGAGTTTCAGTGCATCTTCCACGCTCTTGCCTTTGATCATTTCCGTGGCCATGCTGCTGGTAGCCACAGCTGCACCGCAGCCGAAGGTCTTAAACTTGCAGTCCCGGATGATCTCATTCTCGTCTATATCCAGATATATACGCATTATGTCCCCGCACTTTGCATTTCCCACGGTGCCAACGCCGCTGGGGTTTTCAATCTCTCCCACGTTTCTGGGATTTGAAAAATGATCCATTACCTTTTCACTGTATTCTATGATCTGACTCATGATCTATTCTCCTTATCTATAAAACAAACATGCTTTCCCTACCGGCCTAAACCAGTACAGCGGTTTTAAAATAAGTGGACTAATGCGAAAAATGCTTGCCTGAAAGTGCAGTTTCAAAAACGCAGGCGTAGCGGGCTACTCCGAGGCTTTCATGTACGGGCAGTCGGGTAAGCAGGCAAGCATTGGGTCCGGTTATTTAAGATCGATGTACCAGTATAACCGTTTTCAAATAACACCACCTTTGAAACATGCTAAAAGCGCATGTATACGGCATTTTGGTGCAATTGAATGGTGTAGCTAATTAAAAACGCTTATACTATCTGTTCTTCTTCACGAAATCCTCGTACAGAGGCGACATGCTCCTTAGACGTTCCACGATCTTCTTTAACGCCTCAACGGTATAGTCGATCTCTTCCTCGGTATTTTCTTCGGAAACTGTGAGCCGCAGAGATCCGTGGGCGATCTCATGAGGCAGCCCGATGGCGAGAAGCACATGGGAGGGATCGAGGGAGCCTGAAGTGCAGGCCGATCCGCTGGATCCGCATATGCCCTTTTGATCCAGCATGATCAGGAGGGATTCGCCTTCAATGAAGCGGAAGCTGAAGTTGGCGTTGTTGGAAAGCCTGATATTCCTGTCTCCGTTCAAGCGGGTGTAGGGGATTTCATCAAGAACCCTTTCGATCAGCCGATCTCTCAGCGCAGTTTCCCGCACTCTTCTCGTTTCCATCCGCGCGGCCGCCAGCTCCACAGCCTTTCCCAGGCCCACGATGCCCGGCGTGTTCTGTGTGCCGCCTCTTCTGCCCTTTTCCTGGGAGCCGCCGTGGATCAGTGAGTCGATCCTGACACCGTTTCGGATGTAGAGAATGCCTATGCCTTTGGGCCCGTTAAGCTTGTGTCCGCTGGCAGAAAGCATATCTATTCTCAACTCATTTACGTTGATAGGCACGTGGCCAAAAGCCTGCACCGCATCGGTGTGGAAAACGATCCCGTGTTCATGGGCGATCTTTCCGATCTCTCCGATGGGTTCCAAAGTTCCGATCTCGTTGTTTGCAAACATGATCGAGATCAGCGTGGTGTCGGGGCGGATCGCTTTTTTAAGCTCATCAAGCTTTACTACCCCCTTGTCGTCCACGTCAAGGTAGGTTACTTCAAAGCCCTCCTTTTCAAGAAATTCAAAAGTGTGAAGGATGGCATGATGCTCGATCTTTGAAGTGATCAGGTGCTTACCCTTGCTCTTTAAGGCATTCGCAACCCCCTTTACCGCCCAGTTGTCAGACTCGCTTCCGCCGCCGGTAAAATAGATCTCATCATGTTTTGCGCCGATAAACTCAGCGATGGTCCTTCTTGAATCTTCCACCGCCTTTTTGGCATGTCCCGCAAAAGTGTATATACTTGCCGCATTTCCGTACTCTTCTTCAAAGTAGGGCTTCATGGCTTCAAAAACTTCCTTCGCAGTCTTTGTGGTCGCAGCATTATCAAGATAAATAAGCTTGTCCATGGTTTTCTCCTTAGTCCTATCTTTTTAGTTGGTAATTTGTGCTTTAAAAATCCGGAGTCGACTCCGGCCTTTTACCTATATTCCTATAGGATTTATGGGTTAATTATACATGGACCTGCTGTTCTTGTCAACAGGGGAACAAATAATGCTTCGAATGGCTTATTTATCGGTCAGTTTTCTGAAAATAGCAAGAGGATTCTTCTTCGTAGCAGGTTTCTTCCTGCCTTCTCCCGGAAGATACTCTTTTAAGGTGGAATTCAGGATCTCATCCGTGATCTTGGTGGCATCGATAACATATTGCTCGCATTGGATCTTGTGTTCCGCAGAATTCCATTTTACATTTCTTGTGAGCACCCTGCAGCACATAGCCTTATGGATGGCTCTGAAACGATCGTGCAATTCTCTGGAGGCTGAAAAGGATATGCGTTCGGATTCGTAGTTTTTCCTGCGCCCCGCCACAAGTCCAAGCACCATTACGCAGCCTGTGACAGCTCCGCAGCAGCAGCCTGATTCCCCGAGACCGGATCCGAAGCCTGTGGATATCTTATAATCATCGGGAGAGAAGCCAAGTTCATATACTTCGTTAAAGGCACGAAGGACGGCTTCACTGCAGTAAAGGCCGTTTCTGAAATAACGAAGTGCCAGAGCGGAGGCTTCCGGAAGTCCTTCGTAATCGGAAGCATTATCCTCCACGGGAATATCCTTAAAGGAGGTGTTATCCACAAAATCATCAAACAGCCAGGTGGTCAGGTATCTTTCGCCTGAATCCGGAAAGAGAGTCACTATCCTTTTGCCTGCATTCTCGGGTCTCTTGGCCAGCTTCAATGCTGCCCAGGCGGCCGCTGCGGACGAAATTCCCACAAGCAGCCCTTCCTGTTGGGCAAGAGCATGGGCAGTAGCGCTGGCATCTTCATCTGTGACGGTTATGATCTCATCTATGATGCTCATGTTGAGCACATCGGGTATAAAGCCCGCTCCGATACCCTGCAGCCTGTGAGGTGCCGCTATTCCGCCGGAAAGGACAGCGGACTTAAAGGGTTCCACCGCAACTATCTTCACGTCGGGATTATATTTTTTCAGGACCTCGCCCACACCTGTGATGGTTCCGCCGGTGCCAACGCCTGCCACGAAAATATCCACCTTACCGTCTGTATCGCGCCAGATCTCTTCCGCCGTAGTCTTTCTGTGTATCTCGGGATTGGAGGGATTCGCGAACTGCTGCGGAATGTATGCGTTGGGAATGCTCATTGCCAGTTCCTCGGCCTTTTTCACCGCCCCTTCCATTCCGTCATAGGCCTCTGTGAGTACGATCTCAGCCCCAAGAGATTTAAGGATCTTCCTTCTTTCGACGCTCATCGTTTCAGGCATGGTAAGGATCAGCTTGTAGCCTCTGATGGCACTCACAAAAGCAAGCCCGATGCCTGTATTTCCGCTGGTGGGCTCGATCAAAGTGTCGCCGGGCTTTATCTTTCCTGCTTTTTCCGCCTCTTCGATCATGTTAAAACCCACACGGTCCTTAACGCTGGAAAGGGGGTTGAACATCTCCAGCTTTGCCACCACCTCGGCCACTCCGCTGTTCACCTTGTTAAGTTTCACCAACGGTGTGTTTCCCACCAATTCTGTCAGATCATTTGCAATTCTCATTATCTTATCCTCCGGCCGGCATTAACCGGCAGTAATACTTTTCAATATCTTATCCGCAAAGACATAACCGCCGTTTTCCATCCTGACGATCTCTCCAAGAAATCCGTCCACCATGGGATTTCCGGTCTTTTCAAACAGGTCTGCGGCGGGGGCCGTAAACTCCAGCCTTCCCTCAAACAAAAAACCTATGTGATCTCCCATATAAAGCGCGTCTTCCTTACTGTGGGTGATCATCACGATAGTGATCCCGTTTTCTTTTTGCAGCTTCAGGACCAGCTCACGCATATGCCTGCTCAACTCCCCATCCAGTCCCGTAAAAGGTTCATCCAAAAGAAGAACGGAGGGCTCTACCACCAGCGCCCGCAATATGGCCGCCAGTTTTTGCTGTCCGCCGGACAATTCCGAAGGGTATCGGCCCAGGAGATTTTCTATACCGCATTTTTCGGCATATGTTTTGACGACCCCTTCGGCTTCCTTCCCTCTTATATGTCTTGCTCCCAGCCCGAAGGCTGCGTTCTTCCCCACCGTAAGATGTGGAAAGAGGTCATTTCCCTGAGGTACAAGGACTGTTCCTCTTTTCCTCATGGGAACCTTTAAAAGGGAAATCCCGTTCAAGAGTATGTCTCCGCTGTCGGGGATCAATTCTCCGGTTATAAGCTTAAGTATTGTGGTTTTTCCCACTCCGCTTGGCCCACAGAGCACAAAGAGCTCACCTTCCGAAACCTTAAAGCTCACATCCTCTATTATTCTCTTTTTGTTTATCCCAAAGGTCAGACCTTTAAGCTCAAGATCAGCCATTCAGCTTCCTTCCTTTCGGCAGCGTCAGTCTTTGAAACGATCGTGAGATCCCGATCACTACAGCTCCGAAAAACAGATACATAAGGGAATATACAGAAGCCAGATTCCTGTCTGCCCCTGTAAGCAGCTGGCTCAGGATCAGTGAAAAATTCACCCCTTCTGCTCCGCCCAGATACAGATTCACGAAATACTGGGAATAGGAGACCACAAATCCCATTACAAAGGCTGAAATATAGGCCGGGAGAAACACCGGAACCTCGATCAGCCAAAAAGCTCTCATATCCGTAGCCCCCAGGTTTTTAGCCGTACATATCCTGCTCTCACCCGGGCTTCTATAAGCAGAGTAAAGGATCTTAAACGCATAGGGAAACGAAAAATAAAGATGCATTACAAAAACCGCGGCCGACCCGGTAAACCCCAAAGCCAAAAACAGCTTATGACTTCCTATGGATACCGTGACCACCGGAAGCATCATGGGAAGTATCAACAAGCCTTCAAAGAAGGTCCCGAGTTTCCCGGATAAAGCCGTAAGTCCCTTGGCTGCCGGTATCCCGATCTCTAAAGCAGCTACCGACACTCCGGCAGAAAACAGGGCGGACCTCACGGCGGTGGCCGTGTCTCTCTTAAAAAAAACTTCAAAACCCCTGAGAGTGAAGTTTTCCGGTAAATACGCTTCTCTCGGCCATCTTGCAAACAGGGAATAGATCACCATCCCCACCAAAGGTGTGAAAAGGAGGATTCCGAAAACCACGGCAAGAAAAACACCGAAAACATTTCTATTCTTCATTTACCCGCTTCATCTCCTTCCCCACCGCTATCATATACAGTACAAGAGTCACCAGCGCGATCAGGATCAT
>JAFSWD010000208.1 GCA_017444675.1 Lachnospiraceae bacterium | reverse complement strand
TTCATTTTTTGGCGCTTTGTGCCAAAAAATGAACCACTAACCCCGTCCCCAAAGGGTCAAAAAAGTGAACCTCTAACCCCGTCCCCAAAGGGTCAAAAAGTGAACCTCTAACCCCGTCCCCGGGGGGCATTTTGGTATGGTTGATCATTTAAGTTTAAAAGTCTTTACAATATTGTTAAGGTTCTCCGAAGCAGAGCCTACATGTTCCTGAGTATCCACAAGTTCGTTTACGCTCTTCTTTACAAGCTCGGAAGTAGCGGAAAGCTCCTGAGCCGTAGCGGCATTTTCTTCGGATATGGAGGAAAGGCTTTCAACCGATTCGGAAATAGCCATAACCTTTTCTTCCAAAACCTTATTGATGTTCTCGATCTCACCGATGGCGGAATTAACTATGCCTACCGTATTAACGATATCTCCGAAAGCGTTTCCGGTGTTCTCAACAGAATCATTCTGCTTGGAAACATATTCTTTGACTTCGCCCGAAAGCCTTGTAGCCTCATCGGTAGCAACAGCCAGCTCTCCGAGGATACCGGTAATGACCTCTACATTTGTCTTGGATTCATCCGAGAGTTTTCTAATCTCTTCAGCAACCACAGCAAATCCCCTTCCTTGCTCCCCTGCACGTGCAGCTTCTATGCTGGCGTTAAGTGAAAGCAGATTGGTCTGGTTTGCAATACCGGATATGAGGCCGGAAGCTTCGCTGATCTTTTCCGCAAGTGTTCTGATACTCTCTATCGACTCGAAGATCTTGTTGAAAGCAGAAAGACTGTCTTTATTGATCTTGGAAAGTTCATAGACCGTCTCCTTACCCTGTTTTGTAACTCCGTCGATCTGATTGCTTGCATCAGTCAAGGACTGAGCTGTTTCCACAGACTTGTTCATGATCGAATTCAATTCGGTCATGCTGGAAACTATATCTGATACATCTTCCGCCTGCATAGTCGCGGAATTTGCAAGTTCAAGCGCTGCCTTGGATATTTCTCTCATGGAATTATGAGCACTGTTGGTTCTGTCCTTCATGGTAACGAAGGCCTCTTCCAACTGTCCGGAAGCCTCATTCATGGTAGAAACGGCTCCGTAGAGGTTCTTCTTGAAAGTAGCAAAGGCATTGTTCATCTTTCCGATCTCATCTTTGCCATTGTCTTCCCTGACCTGAACCGTAAGATCGTTACGTGCCAGGATCACCATGTTTTCCGTAACACTTCCGACACCCTTAACAATGCTTCTTATGATGTAAACCGTCAAAAGTATCAAACCGACGGAAAGCAATGCTATAAGCGCGAACATAACTACCATCATGTTCTGTATACGCTTGGAAAACGCATCATTTCTGACTTCTGCCCAGTTTTCGGTTATTTCCTGAAGACTGTTAAGATGCTCTCTGGCATCCTCGAACAAAACGGAATATCCGTTAAACTTCGTCTCGTCCGAACTGGGTTTTCCGGCATCAAATCCGGCATACCATTTATCAAATACAGTAAAGAACTCATCGCAGACGGTTGCAAAGTTTTCACCGTTGGCATCATTGATCTGTGTGTAAAGATCTTCGTTCTCAGCCGCTATGTCCTTTGCTTTTGTCACTCGGCTTTTTACCTGAGCAACATTTTCTTCGTAAGCCTTATTGTTTGCAGCGCTCTTGTCGGTTCCGAACTTTCCCTGTTCTCTTACCATGTGGAACTGATCTGTAGATGCCTGCATCGCCTGATAAAAGTCTCTGTCCGCATTCAGCAGATTATTGTTTATCTCGTAAAGGGTATCGAAATAAACGTCTTTGCTGTCAACATAGGTGGAACGGATCATCAGGGTAAACACTATGCTGGCTGTCAGCAATATGACCAATGCCGGTACGGTGCACAGGAACAATTTGATCTTAATAGATATATTTTTCATAATTATCACCCACTCTTTCTCTGAATTTAGGTAATTATATATATTGTTTTATATTATACCACATTATTATAAACTTAAGACAGACGATTAGTTAAATATTTCTAAAGTAAGTCAAATTACTCCGATGTCTCACTCATTTATGTTAAGTGTCATATTATTATGGAATTGTTTATTCGATTTCTGTTCCGGCAAAGTGATGCTCACCATGGTTCCCTCTCCTTCGGTGCTGTCGATCTTCAGTCCATAGGCTTCACCGTAATTCAGTTTTATGCGTCTGTTAATGTTTTACAGAGCGATCCCGGACGTATGTCTTTCTCTTTCATAGTTGGTCACCCGATGAATGACCATCCTCATGGTGTCCGGATCCATTCCTCCTCCGTTATCGGATATATCTATCTTCACAGCACCGTCCATTTTATAAACAGCGATACATATCTTACCGTCCCCGCCCTTCTTTTCAAGGCCATGAACGATCGAGTTCTCAACTACAGGCTGAAGAAGAAGAGGCAATACGGAATACTCCGAAAGATCCATGTCAGGCATTACATTGATCTGATAGTTCACCCTGTCTCCGAATCTCAATTGCTGTATCTGCAGATAATTTTCTATATGATCCAGTTCTTTTTGAAGCGTAGTCTCGGCGGTACCCGTATTTTCCAGCACATATCTCATGGACTGGCCCAGAAGCTTTATCGCTGTAGCCACATCCTTGTCTCCCACCGTCAGTGCCTTCATTCTGATCATTTCCAGAGTATTATAAAGAAAATGGGGATTGATCTGACTTGACAGCATTTTGAATTCCATTTTCTGCTGATCGTTCTGTATCTTCTTTTCCTTTATCTCAGCTTCATATTGGGCCGCTTCCATCTCTTCGATATTCTTTACCATTACCAGCAGGTCATCGTAGGCCTCGCTTAATTCCATGCTGGTAAAGAGTTTTGATGCATCCCCTTCAAACATCTTTCCTTTTTCGTCCCTCATGCTGGCTCTGTGCATCTCATTGCGGAGGGTCTTTACCTCATGGGTAAAAAGAGTGGTATGTCTTGTGATTATCATCAGCGGCAATATGGCGGCTGTCAGCAATACTACCGCATTGACCGTGAGCATGGTATATATGTCCGAGAAAGCCCTGGTATCAAGGCCTGTTATGTACAACTGAGAATAGGAACTCTGTGTGGGCTTTAACGACTCAATGTAGTACAGGCTTCTGTATCCGTTAAAATAGGTGATACCGTAATCCGTGTAATGCACCTTTTCATAATCCGGCTCCAGATCGGACAGCAGTTCTCCGTCATAGGCCTCACTGCCGTAAAAAGGTATTTCTTCGTTAACCGAAAGAAAAGTAACATATCCCTTGTTTACGAGTCTTGAATTAAGATAGCTGCTGCTCACCCTGATCATTACCACCGCCGAATCATCGCTGTCAACAAAGGGCATCTTTCGCACCAGTGCCAATTCTCTTACCTTATTTCCGTATGAGTCCTTATATTCACAGGATGTCCAGAAAGGGCTGTATTGATTGTTTGCTTTTTTATACCATTCCGAGCTGCTGATCTCTTCATCCGCATAGGCCATCATTCCGTACCCGGAAGCTGTTTCATTTCCGGTATAGATGATGATGCTTCCTATCCCGTTATACTTTGCCATATAAGGGTCCAAAACCTTAAGCTTGTTATAAGCCGAAACGAATTGCACCCTGTTTTCGTACCTGTGGCTCAAAAACTCCTCCACGTCATAGTTATAAACGATGCTTTCGGAAACATTGTAAATATAGGTGGTAACATCATAAACCGTTTGTCTGACTCCCGAATTATAGGACTTAAGCAGTTCTTCGCTGTGGCTTTTCCTGCTTCTGTAAGTTGATACCAGCAAAAAAGTTCCCAGAAGCACTACGGGGATCAACATTATCAAAAAGTACAAAAAATACAGCTGTCTTGTTAATGGCAACTTTTTCTTTCCGTTTATCCTGTTCAGGTTCTTTGAATTTAACATCTGATTTTTTCTGTTTATGTTCTTAAATTTTTATTGTTTAAAATCTTTTTATTGTGAGTTAGTCTTTTGGGGTTCAAAGCATATCTCATCTCGACATTATACTCTGTTTGCCCAACTTTCAGTATGCTTCTTTTCTGAGAAAAAATCAATGAATAATTACAGATATGATACTGAATACCCAAAAGATCTTCACTCCCTTTTGTTATGGAATATAAAGTGAAAAGAAGCCGTCTTCTTCAGTCGGCTTCTTTTCATTTTTATAAGGACATTAAAATTGTCTTATCTTGTCATTGGTATCATCATTTGTTTTTATTATTTTTTTGATGATCACATCATAGGAATAACTGTCGTTTACCTGAACGCTCACCCTGTCTCCCACTCTTTTACCCATTAGGGCCTTTCCTATGGGAGATTCAATGGAGACCAGACCGCTTAATGCATCACCTCTTATGGATGTAACTATCCTGTAGGTCTCGGTCTCATCATCCTCTTCAACATATACTTCTACAGTATTATTGATCCCCACTTCATCTTCTTTTGAAGAATCATCGATTATATCCGCTGTCTTAAGCATTCTTTCCAGATAGCGTATCCTGCTTTCGTTCTGGTTCTTTTCACGCTTTGCTGCATGATACTCGAAATTTTCTGAAAGGTCGCCGTGGGCACGGGCTTCTTTTACCGCTTCCAAAAGTTCGTATCTTTTAACAACCTTTCTGTATTCTATTTCCTCCTCGATCTTTTTAACATCCGACTGAGTAAGTCTTTCACCCATTTTTCTTTCCTTCTTTCACCATATCTTCATAGAAAATGCAAAATATGACTATAGCCCAGGCCTTACGGTAGTACATAGGGTCTTCGGGGTATTTACGACATTTTTTTATAATATTTAATGCATAGGTCTTGTTTATAAACCGGGATACGTCCGCATTCTTTACAATGCCTGCGGCCCAATCGTTCAATTCTCCGGCCAGCCATATCCTTACGGGAACAGGATAGCCTCTCTTCTTACCGTTTTTAACTTCATCCGTCAAAAGATCTCCGAAGGCTTCTCTTAATATTACCTTATTCTGTTCTCCCGATATCTTTTCATCCCTTGTAAGAGTTCTGGCCAGATCCGTTACTTCATTGTCCATAAAAGGAGTAACGCATTTTACACCGCGACCGGAACATCCTTTTCCGCAGACCACATCTATGTCTCCGGGGAGCCAGAGAGATGTATCGATATATTGCATCTTATCCATATCCGACAGTCTGGCAGCCTTAGTATAGTAAGGAGCCGTCACATCGGTAAATCTGACATCGGGATCAAAGTTTTTAAGAAGTTTCCTCTTCTCTCTGTCTCCGAAAAGGAATGTATTTCCCACAAATCTCTTTTCCGGGGGCAGACATCCTCTTCTTAACAGATCTTTTCCTCTCATACTGTCCGGAAGTATACGTGCAAAGAACCAGATCAATTTCTTTACTGCCGGCGAAAGCGCCATTATTTTAAGCACTTTTCCCCGGGGATTATATACATGGTATCCGCCCCAAAGTTCATCGGAGCCTTCCCCCGACAGGATCACATCCGTATTGCCTGCAGCCGCCTTTGCAATAAGAGACACTGCTGTGGCTGAGGGATCCGCTACCGGAACTCCCATTGCTTTAACCGCAAACGGAACCGCCGCTTTAAAATCATTTGCGTTAAGGCTGACGATCCTGTGTCTGATACCGTACTTTTGAGCAGACCGGGCAGCCACTTCGCTTTCGGAAAATCCCGGAACATCAAAAGCTATGGTATAGGCTGTCATATCCGGATAGTCCTTGGCAGCTATAGCTGTAAGTATGGAAGAATCCAGTCCTCCCGAAAGAAACGCTGCCGGGTTCTTAGCCCCTTTAAGATTTCTCTTCACCGCATCCGTCAGCTTTTCACGGATCTCCGCCTTAAATTCTTCCCTGTCCTTACCCCATATGGGCTCGGGCTTCCAGGTGTTGTACTCCTCCTGGGCAAATCCCACCTGCGAGACTTCGGCGAAATGTCCAGCTTTTAAGGCTTCCACCTCAAGTCCTATGGTCATTGGTTCAGGCACATATTGAAATGTAAAATAGTGCTGCAAAGCCACCGGATCTATCTTTCTGCCCGCAAATTCAAACACTGGCTCAAAGTCTGAGGAGATCATTATATTCTTGTCTTTTTGAGTATAATAGATCTGCTTTCCGCCCAGCCTGTCTCTGCCGATGTACATTTCCCTCTTGTTCTTGTCAAACAGGGCCAGAGCAAAACATCCGTTAAAGCCACTTATCAGTTCCTCAAAAGTCCTTTTTGCATATAAAGACGCGATGGATTCTCTTAAATCCGCCTCACCGTCAAGAACATATATGATATCGTCATTTTCAAAATCCGCTTTCGGAAAATCAGCAGTCTTGTTCACATAATCATATATTACGTTAAACATTTACAGATTCTCCTTGATATCCTTCTTCATGGCAAGTACCGCTTCTCTGGCTGCCTCCGCAAATCCTCTTTCCCCGTACTTACTGTATGCTTCCTGCTTATATGCTGCTATTATGCCTCTGGATGAGTTAATGATCGCACCCAGACCGTCTTTATTGAAGAAATGTTTAAGATCCTTGCCCTTACCGCCCTGTGCTCCGTAGCCGGGAACGAGGATATAGGTGTTGGGCATCAGTTTTCTGAGTCTTTCGCCCTGCTCGGGATAGGTAGCTCCCACAACAGCGCCTACATTGGAATAGGTACCGTCCATGGAGGCAGCGCCCCATTCAACCACCTTATCGGCCACATGCTCGTAAAGAGGTCTGCCGTCGATGAGTCGGTCCTGGAACTCCCCGCTGGAAGGATTGGAGGTCTTGACGAGAACAAATATGCCTTTATCACATTCGTTACATACGTCTACAAAGGGCTTAACGCCATCTGTTCCGAGATAGGGATTCACGGTTGCAAAATCACTTTCAAAGGGTCTGTACTCCTTATTCATGATCTTTATATTTCCCAGATGGGCTGTGGCATATGCTGCGCTGGTGGATCCGATATCGCCTCTCTTAACATCGGCGATGACTATAAGGCCCTTTTCCTTGGCGTATTTCAATGTATCAAAGTAGCACTTGAGGCCCGGGATACCAAACTGCTCATACATGGCAACCTGAGGCTTTACAGCCGGAACCAGATCATAAATGGCATCTATTAACTTTTTGTTATATTCAAGGATGGCATCGGCCGCACATTCGGGTGTTTCCCCCAAGGCTTCTTTTCTTTCCTCCAGTAAAAATGCGGGAACATAGGAAAGCATGGGATCAAGGCCCACAACTATGGGCGCATCCTTCTTAACGATTTCATCGATCAGCTTTTTGATCATAAACTACAGAACCTCCTGCTATTGTATATTTTATCCTTCCGAAAACTTTTCTTCCGGTAAAAGGTGTATTTACGCCTTTTGACTTAAAATCAGCGGGGTCTATGGCATATTCTTCCTCAAGGTCCACGATGGCTAAGTCCGCAGGATAACCTTCCTTAAGACTTCCCGTTTCTCTCTTAAGTATCTCTGCCGGACGGTTACTCATACGGTCCACCAGATCGGAAAGGCTCATTTCCCCGTTCTTTACCAATTCCGTGTAACAAACTGCGAAGGAGGTTTCCAGTCCCACTATGCCAAAGGGGGCTTTTAGGAAGGACTGCTCCTTTTCTTCTTTGGAATGGGGTGCGTGGTCCGTGGAGATCACATCCATTGTTCCGTCGGTCAATGCAGCCTTAAGAGCCAGTCTGTCCTCCTCAGCCCTTAAAGGCGGATTCATTTTATAATTTCCGAAGTCACAGGGAATGTCCTCTTCCGTAAGTGCTATATAATGGGGACAGGTTTCCCCCGAAATATTCCTATATTTCTTTTTTGCTTCTTCCAGAAGTACCGTTGAACCGGCTGTAGTGCAATGGCAGAGATGAAGCCTTGCTCTGGTTTCTTCGGCAAGAAGGATATCTCTTTCCTCTATTATCTCTTCCACTCTGTTGGCTATACCCGGTAGGCCCAGCTCCCGGGACCTTTTGCCCTCATTCATAACGCCGCCTTTTACAAGAGTGGCATCTTCACAATGGTCAAAAATAGGAATATCCGCTTCTTTGGCTATTTCCATAGCCTTTTTCATGACTGCCGGATCCATAACGGACTTTCCGTCCTCACTGATGGCACATGCTCCTGCCGCTTTCATGCCGGGGATATCGGTTATTTCCTTTCCCATCTGGCCCAGGGTTATGGCTCCTATGGGGAGCACGTTTATCTTAGTCACCTTTTTTGCCTTTTCCACCGCCTCAAGTATCTTTTCCGGCGTATCGATCACAGGCCTGGTGTTGGGCATCATGCATACTGTGGTAAACCCTCCCGCAGCCGCTGCTCTTGCACCTGTCTCAATGGTCTCCTTATACTCAAACCCCGGTTCTCTGAAATGAACATGCAGGTCGATCAGTCCGGGAAGTACATGAAGCCCGGAGGCATTTATAACCTCTGCACCTTCAAAGCCTTCAAGCCTGTCTTCTTTGGTTACTTTTTTGATCTTTCCGTCACTTACAAAAAGATTGTACACCCCATCCAAGCCACTTGCGGGATCAATGAGATGTCCGTTTTTTACGATCACTTTGTCATTCATATTTCACATCCGTAAGGAAAAGTCCTTTTGAATCAATGGCCTCGGGCGCAAGAGAACGATCACCGGTTTCAAATATCTTCGGTATCACGGTAGCCTCTTTCTCCCCTGTTCCTATCTCTATCAGCAGCGCGATCATGATACGGACCATATTGGGCCAGAAATCATCGCCGCTTACGGTAAATGAGATCTCATTACCGCTCTTATATATGTCCAAAGCGGTAATCTCCCTGACTGTTGACTTTTTCATTCTCTTATTGTCGGAAAAGCCCGCAAAATCGTGCTTTCCGATAAAGAAAGCCGCAGCCTTCTTCATCCTGTCCACATCGGGATTTTTAAAGCAATAATAATTATATTTCCTCTCAAAGACGGAGGGCACATCTCCCACCGTTATGCGATATTCAAAAGTAAAGCCTTTGGCATTAAAAGCCGGATGAAAACGTTCATCTGCCTCGCTTGCTTCAAGAACAGCTATATCTCTGGGGAGGTAACGGTTTAAGTATCTTTTGATCTCTAAAGGACTTTTTTCCGAGTCTGTCTTAAAGGTAGCCACCTGTCTGTAGGCATGTACGCCTGCTTCTGTCCTGATAGCTCCGATGAGCTCCGTGTCTTTTTGCTCCATTTCCTTTAAAACATCAACGATCTTATCGGAAACAGCTCCGTTTTTAACGCGACTGCCGTTTTTTGCTTCCACCCAGCCGTCGTATCTTGATCCGTCATATTCTATTATAAGCTTTATATTTCTCATTGAACCTTTCCTGCAAAATAGCTTTCTATTCCGTCACAGATAGCTGTGACAAGCTTATTTTGATAATCTTCCGAAGCAAGGTTTGCCGCTTCTTCGGCATTTGACAGATAACCCAGCTGTATGATGCAGGCCGGCATTTCTGCGTAATTCAAAAGTGCCAGCTTATTGTTTCCGTTCTGCACTCCTCTGTCTCTTGCTCCTGTAGCCTTTCCTACCGCATCCCTGATCAGATCCGCAAGGGTTCTGTTATCCTTTGCCCGTTTTCCGGAGTAGGGGTTATCGCTTTCCGCCACCTGGGTATAAATACCGCTGACGTCCGCGTTGCCAAAGGCGTCAACCTCTATTCCCACAAGGATATCCGCCTTTTTATCATTTGCGAACTGTGCCCGCTCCATATTGGATACATTGACATCATTTTCTGTTCTGGTCATGACTGCGGAATAGCCTCTTCTCTCCAGTTCGGCCTTTACCTTTTCCGCCATTTTCAGATTCCATTCATATTCCTTAAGGCCAAGGCTTTCATTTCTTGCGCCTTCGCTCTTCATCCTGTAACCGTTTTCCGTAGCTCCGGGACCTATGGGCTCCTCAGTCAGATCTGCTTTCATCTGATGTCCGGGATCAAGGCAGACAACGGCCTTTGGTGTGGGGCTCAATGTGGGCGTCGGGCTCAGCGTGCTTGTGGGAGAGGGTGTCGATGTGGGTGTGGCCAGCACGGGAGTCTCGAGCTGAGTCACGGAAGTTGTGGGAAGGGGTGTTGTCCCCGCATCAAAGGGACCGTTATTATTCTTTTTATTTTTAACAACAGTGACTATTCCCAATACCACTATCGTTACCAGAAGAGCTGCCACAACAACTACCATTATCGTCGTAACTACGTTGTTTCGCTTCATAATATCCACCTTCCTGATTATTTAAATGTCACAGATTTAGTCCTTCTTATTATCTAAGCATACCACATATAGTATATCACATTCTTCCGAGGCGTACAAGATAAATGAGCTCACAAAGAAAAAAAGATAATTTTCCCCTTGACAATCCTGATATAATTGTGGTAATATTAGCGCTCGTGAGGCAAGACCTCCTCACAGTAACACAAGCTGCTTTAGCTCAGCTGGTAGAGCGCATCCTTGGTAAGGATGAGGTCAGCAGTCCGAATCTGCCAAGCAGCTTTGATCATTTAAAAACCGACATCCTTAAAGATGTCGGTTTTTTCTTTATCCTTATCATCCTCTCTGACGAACGATCTCGTAAGCCAAAATGCCCATAGCCACTGAGGCATTAAGTGAATCGATCTGTCCCTTCATGGGAATGGATGCTATGAAGTCACAGTTCTCTTTTACAAGCCTGCTCACTCCGTCTCCTTCACTTCCGATAACAAGTCCTATGGGCCCTTTAAGATTCAGATTATACATGATCTCTCCGTCCATATCGGCACAGGCGAACCACAGTCCCTTATTTTTAAGATCCTTCATGGTCTGTACCAGATTGGTGACCTTTGCTACGGGCGTATAATTAAGCGCACCTGCGGAGGTCTTGGCAACAGTGGCTGTAAGTCCCACTGCCCTGTGCTTGGGAATGATGACTCCGTGAGCTCCGGCCAGATTGGCGGTTCTGATAATGGCCCCAAGATTATGAGGATCCTCTATGCCGTCAAGCAGCACGATAAAAGGATCTTCTCCCTTCTTTCTTGCCATCTCCAAAATATCATCCACTTCCACATAGTCATAAGCCGCAGTAATGGCGATAACTCCCTGATGCTTACCCGTTTCCGAAAGCTGATCAAGTCTTTCCTTTGTAACAAAGTTAAGGATGGTATCACCCTTTTTTGCTTCACGCACTATTGTTCTCACAGGTCCGTCCTGACATCCGTCAAGGACAAAAAGCTTGTCCACCGTCTTTCCTGCGCGAAAAGCTTCAAGCACCGCATTTCT
>JAFSWD010000207.1 GCA_017444675.1 Lachnospiraceae bacterium | reverse complement strand
TACGACTTTGATAAGACCCTGACGCCGGATGACATGCAGGCACAGGGCTACATTCAGTCTGTGGGCTTTGACGTGAAGGAATTCTGGACCGAGGCCAATGAGCTGGCGGTGGAAAACGATATGGATCAGAATCTGGCATATATGTTCAAGATGGTTAAGGAAGCTGAGGGAAATCTGATCTTTAGTAAGGACACTCTGCGGGAGTACGGGTCCAAGGTGAAGCTGTTTCCGGGAGTGGATAAATGGTTTGAGCGAATGAAGGCTTACGGAGAAGAAAAGGGCGTCATTGTGGAACATTATATCATTTCCTCCGGGCTTAAAGAGATGATAGAGGGTACAGAGATCGCAAAGAAAGGAGCCTTTGAGAAGATATATGCCAGCAGCTTCTTCTATAACAAGCGGGGCATTGCGGAATGGCCGGCCCAGGTCATTAATTATACCAATAAGACCCAATGCCTTTTCAGGATCGAGAAGGGCGTGTTGGACATTAATGATCCCGGAGTGAACGAATTCTTTCCGCCTGAGAAGCTGCGCGTGCCTTTCAGAAACATGATCTATATCGGAGACAGCGACACGGATATCCCCTGCATGAAGCTGGTGAACATCCACGGCGGCTACTCCATCGGTGTGTATAACCCGGATCAGGGGGACATGACCAAGGTTTACAAGATGATCAGGGACAATCGCATAAACCTGTTTGCACCTACGGATTATACGGAAGGATCACAGTTGGAGCTTCTGGTAAAGCAGATCATTGACAGGACCGCTTGCAACGAGGTGCTGGAGGACATCAGCGCCAACTGCAGGCAGGAGGTGAGGGCTTCCGATACTGATAACGGCGTTACTCCTGAAAAGAATGAGAAGGATGAGCTTATCATACGTCTGGAAATGAGCCCCAACTTCGTTTATACCCATCAGATCATCAGTAAGCTGGCGAAATTCAACAACTGGACCAAGTACCAGAAGGACAAGCTTCTCTACATCCTGCTTCAGAACAACCAGGTGCGTTGGATCGCTGGAGATGATGATGTGAGGAACTTCTATGCATCCATCATGGACACGATGGAGCCTGATGATGAGAGGGTTACGGAAGCCAAGGCGCTGCTGGATTGGTTTACGCTTAACATTACTTGAATGAGATACCTCTGGAAGGGTATTTGGAAGCTCATCCCGAATACAGCGGACATCTTTGCCACAGAGTTTACGATCTTTCCAAGTTAAAGGCAGCGGAAGTGAAACTTCCGGGCACAAAATTACGCGACGGAATGGAAGAAATGTTGAGAAATCTTGGAGAGATCCGGGGCGAAATTACATAAATACGGAATAATACGGAACGATACCGGATAGTGCAAAATGATGCAGGACATGACAGTATAACCTGGGGCCGGTTCAGGAGAAAAGGAAAAGAAGATGATGTTGGAATCATTTTTGCGTTTTCGGAATATTTAATTCTACAACTATAGTTTCAGAGTTTATGCCTGTTTGAACCTTACATTTTTTGGAGAAGCCGTTGAAATGAGCGAATTGTTCACACTAAAAGCAAGATTTCGTCGGATCGGATTAAAACAAGATTTGATTTTTTGAGGTGAAAATAAAATGTTATTCAGATCTAAGGAAGAAAAACAGTTGGATGCCCTGATCTCAAGCATTGAGATGAACATGGCCAATAACTACAAAGATAATGCCCAATCGGATTTTAAAGAATTTGAGGAACTTCTCGCCCGGTTCATAGAGGAGGGGAAGTTAAAGGAAAAGGCCCGCCTTCTATATGAAAGGAAACTGGGGGAATACAAGACCCGGCTTAAGGGCTACACCCACAAGGATCAAAAGCCCTATTGGGCAAGCTGAAAGAAGCTGTTTGGGAAAGAGGGATCGAGAAAAGATATGCCTGTTTTACTTGCATGCATTTTAGAATAAGGATATAATAAAATCTGTTGCGGTCTAAGGATGCAGCAGATCATTTTATATGGAGGAATGAAATGAAAGAGTTTATAAAAGAAAGATGCGACCGGATGGTTAAAGACAAGAAAATGATCCACAAGGCTACTTTTTTCGAGTTTGACATTATGGAGGTTGTGGCAAGCCTCGTTCTCTCGGGTGCCGGTAAAGATGTGGACATTGAAAGGTTTAAGAATTGCAGGAAGATCTTAAAGAGAAATGTGGGCTTTTGTTCCTGCATCAGAGGGATAGGAGAAACGCTTACCGTTTGCAAGATGGCTCTGGCGGAGGATCCTGAACAGTACGTGAAGGACCTTAAGACGGTTTTTGATAAGGCCATGAAGAAAAGGCTCATTAACGGCGAATACATGGTCCTTGCTGCCGCTAATGTCTGCGATAATGGGAGAGCTGCGGATGTTGATGTCCTGGTTAAAAAGTTCAAAGAGATAGAAGACAGGATGGAGAAGGAGCATCCCATCCTTACCGGCAGCGAGGACTGGTCGCTTTCCATGCTTCTTGCCATGACAGAAAAGAGCGTGGACACCATCATAAATGAAATGGAAGAAGCGTATGACTATATGCGTGCTATGAAGTTCAACTCTACCAGAAACGGCTTGCAGAATTTGACTCAGGTTCTTGTTCTCATGGGCGGAGACATGAAGTCCAAATGTGATAAGGTCATCAGCTTTGTGGAAAAGTTGAAGGAAAAAGGTGCGAGATACGGAAAAGATTTCGAAGTGGCTGCTCTCGGCACATTGATCGATATTGATGAGAATGAGGACGCGCTTGTTACCGAGATCATCGAAACAGCCGATTATCTCAAGGCCTGCAAGGGCTTTGGCTCCTGGCACATCGATAAGAAGACACGTCTCATGCTTGCTGCTATGATCGTTGCGGAAAGCTATGAGAAGAATCATCTTACATCTGTATTTACGCCCCGGATCGAAACCGGCGCTATCACAAGCACTACAGCAGTGACCATCGCGACCACTATCATGATGATGATGATCGTATGCTGCTGCTATATGGCTTCTTCAAACTAAAGAAGTTGCTAAAAATGAACCCCTAACCCCGTCCCCGGGGTTCAAAAAATGAACCTTTGGGGACGGGGTTAGGGGTTCATTTTGGGACGAAAGTCCCCCGGTGGAAAAATTTTTGCTTCACCGGGGGTTATTTTTTTGCGGCAATATGCCGAAAACACCTATAAGGTGTAGTTTACGGAAGGCTTTCAAGGGAATCTCGGGCAGATAGAAAAGTATTTGAAAAAAGATGTGTTTATGTATATAATCTTTTTTATATGAGGATTGCTTTATTGGGTTTTTGAAAGGAGTTCCGATCCGAATGTTTGGATATGATATAGGAATAGATTTGGGAACGGCTACCGTTCTCGTTTATATAAAAGGTAAAGGTGTTGTGCTGGCGGAGCCTTCTGTTGTGGCTTTTGACCGGGACACCAACAGGATCCGTGCCATTGGCGAGGATGCGAGGCTCATGATAGGCCGCACGCCGGGAAACATCGTGGCGGTGAGACCTTTGAGGCATGGGGTTATCTCCGATTACACGGTAACGGAGAAGATGCTGAAGCACTTTGTGAGCAAGGCCATCGGAAAGCGCAGGTTTGGCAGGCAGCTGAGAGTGTCCGTCTGCGTGCCGTCAAGTGTTACGGAAGTTGAAAAGAGAGCGGTTGAGGATGCGGCTTATACCATAGGCGCCAAGACCGTTGCGATCATAGAGGAGCCCATCGCGGCAGCCATCGGAGCGGGCATAGATATTACCAAGCCCTGCGGCAGCATGGTAGTGGATATCGGAGGAGGAACCACGGATATCGCTGTGATCTCTCTGGGAGGTACGGTAGTAAGCGCTTCCATCAAGGTGGCGGGAGACGATTTCGATGAAGCCATCAGCAGATACTTAAGAAAAACAAAGAATATCGTCATCGGTGAAAGAACCGCCGAGGAGATCAAGATACAGATAGGTACAGCCTACAGAAGGCCTGAGTCCGTTTCCTTAAATGTTAAGGGAAGAGGCGCAGCCAGTGGACTTCCCAAGACCATCGCCGTAACATCGGAGGAGATGGAGGAAGCGTTAAAGGAGCCGGTTTCCCAGATAGTGGATGCCATTCAGAGAGTGTTTGAAAAGACACCGCCGGAATTGGCGGCAGACATTGCAAATACAGGCATAGTGCTTACCGGCGGAGGATGTCTCCTGTGGGGATTGGAAGATCTGATCGCCGAGAAGACGGGCATCAGCACCATCACAGCCGAGAATCCCAGAGTGTGTGTAGCCATCGGTACGGGACAGTATGTGGAAGTAGTGCAGAGCATGATGTAGTAAAGCCAGGAAAGAGAAACAAGTATAGCAATTAACGTAAGCTGTCAAACCGGGCAAAGACTACACAAGCACTAAAGCAGTCGGTAGAACAAAACATAGATATTGCTGAAAGAGCAAAAACATTGTAAGCGGGCTAAGTTATTATCAGGTAAGGAGAACACATGGTCAGAGGACTTTATACAGCCTGGACGGGCATGAGAAACGAACAGAAAAGACTTGATGTCATTTCCAACAACGTGGCAAATGCCGCGACAACAGGTTTTAAAACAGAATACGTAACTTCCCAGTCCTTTGATGACATGCTTAAGATAAAGGTCAGGGACAGATCGGAAAATTACGATACGGACGAGAGGATCGGTAAAGTCACTCTTGGCGTTAAGATCGGTCAGGAATACACCGATTACGACCAGGGTTCGTTAAGAGAGACGGGTAACACCTATGATCTGGCCATCGACGGATCCGGATTTTTCAGAGTCAGAGTGGTGGACATAAGAGGCAATGAGCACATTAGATACACCAGAGCCGGTAATTTCACCATCAATAATGAAGGTATCATCATGGATGCCGACGGCAATCGACTTCAGGGCGAGGGCGGAGACATCATAGTTCCCACCGAAGCTGCTGATGTGGTTATAGACGAACACGGTGCGGTCTATGCCAACGGAGAGTTCGTTGACAACGTAGACCTTACCGACTTCGAAGACTATAAATACTTAAAGAAATTTGCAGATACCATGTACGAACCGGTGGATGGAGCCACAGAGGTTGAAAATGCAACCGGACTCATCAGGCAGGGATACCTGGAGCAGTCCAATGTAAATGTTGTCAGACAGATGACGAATCTCATAGTCATTACCCGTGCCTATGAAGCTAACCAGAAAGTCATCCAGACAATGGATTCCACACTGGATCAGGCGGTTAATTCCGTTGGTCGTGTAAGCTGATTTTAAGCTGAAAGAGAGGCAGATATATGTTACGTTCATTATGGACCGGCGCATCGGGAATGATCGCGCAGCAGACTGCGGTCGATACCATCTCAAACAACCTTGCAAACGTAAATACCACAGGCTATAAGAAAGAAACCGTAGAGTTTAAGAGCCTGCTTTATTCCAAGTTACAGCGAAAGACGGAGGACAACGAAGGTAATCCCAAGCCCGTCATCGGACAGGTGGGACTGGGCGTAAGAACCGCATCCGTTACCTCCCGTTTTATTCAGGGTAACATGACTGCTACAGGCAATGCTTTGGATTTCTGCCTTGAAGGAGACGGTTTCTTCATGGTAAGGACAGGAGAAGAAAGCACGGCATATACACGCGCGGGGAATTTCAACATCTCCCTTGCCGCAAGCGGTAATCTCACTCTTGCGGATGCAGACGGTAATCCCATCCTTTCCACCACGGGAGAGCCGATAGAGTTTGACCCCGAGATCAGTACAGCCAATGTTTTTATAGATGAGTACGGCAATTTCTTCTACAGAAATACCGATGAGACCATCACCAACCTTGAGATGCAGGTGGGCGTGGTTCAGTTCAATAACCCTGCAGGCCTTGAAAAGCTTTCGGGATCTCTTCTGGCACAGAGCGCAGCATCCGGCGAACCCAGACTCGAGGCTGAAGACGATGCCTTAAAGAGAACCAAGGTACACTCAGGTTACCTGGAGGCTTCCAACGTTCAGACAGTGGACGAAATGGTAAACCTCATCGTTGCCCAGCGTGCATATGAAATGAATTCCAAGATAATAAACGCATCCGATGAGATGCTTCAGCAGGCCAACAACCTCCGTCGTTAAATAATGTAAGCGGATCGGCAGTTTAAGGCTAAAAAAGGAGTAACATATGGCTATTTCCATAGGATCGGATTACATGTATACTCAAAAGCTTAACAGCACTTCTTCCAAGACTTCGGCAGATAAGCTTTCTTCCACCATCTCGGGACTTTCCGAGAACAGCACCGATGAAGAACTAATGGCTGCCTGCAAGAGTTTCGAAGAGTACCTTGTGGAGCAGGTGGTTAAGACTACCAAGGAAACACTGATAGACAATAGTGAAGAAAAGGAAAACGATTACCTCAGCATGTTCAGTGACAAGCTCAATGCCCAATATGCAAAGCTGATCTCCGAAAACAGTAACTTAGGCATAGCTGAAATGCTCTATGAATCTATTAAGAATAACGGAAAATGACAGTTAAGGGGTATGTTTCAAAAATAGTATACAGGAGCGAAGAAACAGGCTATACAGTCATGACTCTTGACACGGACAACGATGAAGTTTGCTGTGTGGGTGTCATGGCTGTTTTTGATGAAGGTGAGTACGTGGAAGTCGAGGGCGAAAGCGTCTTTCATCCTCAATACGGAGATCAGATCAGAGTTTCCAAAGTGGAAGTCATAGAACCCACGGATGCCAAGGAAATGGAACAGTATCTTGGAAGCGGAGCCATAGTGGGCGTGGGCCCGGCTCTTGCCAAAAGGATAGTGAACATGTTTGGCGATGATACTTTCAGGATCATGGACGAGGAACCTGAGAAACTGGCACAGGTCAAGGGTATCAGTGAAGCGGGTGCCATGAGGATAACGGATCAGTTCCTTAAGAAGAGGGAACTCAGAAAAGCCATGATCTTCCTGCAGCGTTTCGGAATCTCAAATTCTCTTGCGGTTAAGATCTATTCCTTTTACGGCGAGAAGATGTATTCCGTTATCCGCGACAACCCCTACCGCCTGGCGGAGGACATTCCCGGAGTGGGCTTTAAATCGGCGGATGAGATAGCCCTGCGTTCGGGCCTTGCTCCCGACGATGACTTCAGAGTAAGGGCGGCACTTTTCTACACCCTTTCTTTAAGCACCGGATCGGGTCATGTCTATCTTCCCGAGGAGGAACTGTTTCAAAAGACCGTGGAAATAGTTTCCTGCGAAGAGGAACAGCTAAAGCAGCAGCTCATCAGGCTTTTTACGGACCACAAGATAGTTATTAAAGAAGAAGAGACCAGAAATGTCTATCTTTCTTCATTTTATTATATGGAACTCAACGTTGCCAGAATGCTCTGCGACCTGAACTGTAAATTTGAGATCCCCGAGGCCAAGATCCGTGACAGGATAGAGGGGGTTACAAAAGATCTGGACATAGTACTTGACGACCTCCAGAGTAAAGCAGTTTTTGAGGCGGTACGACACGGCGTTTTCATCCTTACAGGAGGTCCGGGTACAGGAAAGACCACTACCATTAACGCCATCATACGCTTTTTCGAGCGGGAGGGCATGGATGTCATGCTGGCTGCACCTACGGGCCGCGCGGCAAAACGTATGTCCGAAACCACGGGCAAGGAAGCCAAGACCATACACCGTCTTCTGGAACTTCAAAAAAAGCCGGATGACAGTGTGACAACAGGTATTTTCGATTTCGCAAGAAATGAGTCGAATCCTTTGGAAACCGATGTTATGATAGTGGATGAAGTTTCCATGGTGGACATATCCCTAATGAACGCCCTGTTAAGAGCTATCAGTGTCGGTACCCGCATGATCTTTGTGGGCGACGTGAACCAGCTTCCCAGCGTAGGACCCGGAAATGTGCTTAAGGACATGATCGCTTCCGAACGTTTCAGCACAGTCAGACTGGAAAAGATCTTCCGTCAGGCAGCGGAAAGCTCGATCATAGTAAATGCCCATAAGATCAATAAAGGCGAAGACATATCTCTTGACAACAGAGTAAACAGTGACTTTTTCTTCCTTGAAAGAAGAGATGTGAATCAGATCACCGAGGGCATTATTTATCTGGTCCAGAGTAAGATATCAAACTTTGTGGGAGTCACACCCTTTGATGTTCAGGTCCTTACTCCCATGAAGGCGGGAGAACTGGGCTGCGAAAAACTGAACCTTACCCTGCAGAACACCTTAAATCCCGGCGAAAGAGGAAAGGCCGAAAAGGTCTTTGAAAACGGGAAGGTATTTCGCGAAGGAGACAAGGTGATGCAGATAAGGAACGATTATCAGCTGGAGTGGGAGATAAAGAGTAAGAGAGGTATCACCGTGGATTCGGGCACAGGCGTCTTTAACGGCGACTGCGGACTGATCAGGGAGATAAATCTTTTGGAAGAGAAGATCACCGTTGAGTTTGAAGAAGGCAAACAGGTGGATTACACCTTTTCCCAGCATGATGAATTGGTGCTGGCCTATGCCATCACCATCCATAAATCCCAGGGAAGTGAGTACCCGGCGGTAGTAATGCCCTTACTCACGGGTCCTTCCATGCTTTTCAACCGAAATGTGCTCTATACGGCGGTGACAAGGGCAAAGAAGTGTGTTACAATTATTGGCAGCTCCGATACGGTACAGCGTATGATAAGAAATACCATGGAGCAGAGGAGATATTCCGGATTGGAAAGAGCCATCAGAGATGTTGGTTAATATATAAAATGAGAGGTAGAAAGAAATGAACAAGACAGCGCTGGTTATTATGGCAGCAGGTATGGGCAGCCGCTACGGAGGCGGTATCAAGCAGTTGGAGCACGTGGGGACATCAGGTGAGATCATAATGGAATATTCCATTTACGATGCGCTCAAGGCAGGGTTTGATAAGATCGTTTTTATCACCAGAAGAGATCTTTATGATGAGTTTAAGAAGATCATAAAGCCTGCTATAGCTGAAAGGGCCGAGGTGGAATATGTCTTCCAGGAAATAGATAATGTTCCCGAAGGGTTTAAGATCCCCGACGGAAGGACAAAGCCCTGGGGTACGGGACATGCGATCCTTTCCTGTCTGGGCAAGGTGAATGAACCCTTTGCGGTCATCAATGCGGACGATTACTACGGAAGTGAGGCATTTATGGTGCTTCATGACAAGCTGGCAAATGTGGATGTAAATGCCAGACCCATGAATTTCTCCATGGTGGGCTTCGTTCTGGGAAATACCTTAAGCGAGAACGGTAAGGTTACAAGAGGAGCTTGCGAAGTTTCTGAAGACGGCAGGCTTCTTTCGGTACACGAGAGATTTGAGATCTACAAGGACGGCAACGTGGCTAAGGCCAAGGATGCTGAGGGCAATCCCATCGAGATCGCCCTTGATGCACCCGTTTCAATGAACATGTGGGGCTGTACCCCCGACTTCCTTAAGGAGTTAAAGACAGGTTTTGAAGACTTCCTTAAAGGCATAGGCGGAAACGAGCTGAAGGCAGAGTTCCTTTTACCTGAGATCATCGGTAAGCTGGTTACGGATGGAAAGGCTACGGTGGACGTGCTTAAGAGCAATGATAAATGGTTCGGAGTTACCTATAAGGAGGACAAGCCTTTTGTGGTTGAATCCTTCCAAAAGCTGTATGAGCAGGGCGTTTATCCCAAGACACTTTTTTAGTGTATAGGAGTGTTAAGTTTTTATTATTTCCTTGAAGAAATGACCTAAATGTTGTAAAATACTTTCAAGATGTATGTGCTTGATCATTTATTTCCCGCATGTTGTCCCATTTGTCTGAAACCTGTCATTCCGAAGGGCGGTTTTGTACATGAGGACTGCAAAAGGAAGATACAATTTGTGGAGCCGCCGTTTTGTATGAAATGCGGCAGAAGGATAGAAAATGAGAGTGAAGAGCTCTGTTCCTCCTGTAAAAGAGAGACTTCGGCTTTTGACTCGGGCAGATGCACTTTTATTTACAATTCGGAGATAGGCGAAGCGATAAAGCAGGTCAAAAGGAACGGAACAAGGGAATTCCTTGATTTCTTCGGAGTCTACTGTGTCGGGAGGCATGAGCTTTTCTTAAAAAGCATCGGTCCCAAGGCGCTGGTTCCGGTTCCGTTAACCGATTCCAGGCTGAGACAACGGGGGTTTAACCAGTCTGAGTTGCTTGCACAGAGCTTTTCCCGGATCATGGGGATACCCGTGAAAAAACTTCTTGTTAAAACGAGAAATACAAAGGATCAAAAGGGTCTTAACAGGTGGCAGAGAACCAACAATCTGATAGGTGCTTTTAAGGCGGAGGGAAATGAACCGATGCCGGACAAGGTTCTGCTCGTAGATGATATCTATACCACCGGAAGTACGGTAAATGCTTGTGCTGCGGTGCTTAAAGCGGCAGGAGTAAAGGAAGTGTACTTCATTTGTATTGCAGCGGGGACTGCAGATGATTAAACGTCATGTGATGAGAGGGCATATGCTTTCGTCATTAGCAGTTTATTAAAACATGAAAGGGTGATGACTTATGGAAATGAAGAATTGCGCACACTGCGGTAAAATGTTTACTTATATCGGAGGACCGCCGCTTTGCCAGGCTTGTCTCAAGAAGATGGACGAGAAATTTGAGGAAGTAAAGAAGTACGTTTACGATAACCCCGGCTGCGGAATTCAGGAAGTTTGCGAAGCTATGGATGTTACAAGCGTTCAGATAAGAAAGTGGATCAGAGAAGAAAGACTTGCTTTTTCAGAATCTTCCGATGTGGCCATTAACTGTGAGAAGTGCGGAAAGAGAATACTTACGGGGCGTTATTGCGATAATTGCAAGAGAGAGGTTATGAACCAGCTCGGAAATGCAGGCAGGAGGCCGGAAGTAAATAAGCCTGAGGTTAAGAAAAAGCCTGAAGGCAACAGAATGAGATTTTTGGATAATTGATAACTACAGAGCCACGTTAAATGCGTGGCTCTTTTAAAAATCGGAAGATGAGAGAAAAAGGAAATCAAGGTGCTTAATGGAATACCAGATGAGGATAATACGGTCCAAGAGGAGGACTGTGGTGATACAGATCACCAGAGACGGAGAGATAGTTGCAAGAGCACCCCGCTTCATGCCGGAAAAGGAGATAAAGAAATTTGCGGAGAAGCATGGGGAATGGATAGAGAAAAATCTGACGAAGATCCTTGCGGATAAGGAGAATGCCGAACCTGCCTTTTCAGATGAAGAGATCAGGGAATTGGTTAAGAAGGCAAGGCTGGTGATACCCGAAAAGGTGGCGACCTTTGCGGAAAAGATGGGTGTTTCCTGGGGGAAGATCTCTATCAGGAAGCAGACTACGGTCTGGGGAAGCTGCAGCATGAGCGGAAATCTGAGCTTTAACTGCCTTTTGATGCTTATGCCGGAATCTGTGGTGGATTACGTGGTGGTCCATGAACTGGCCCACAGGATACAGATGAACCACTCCCGTCTTTTCTGGGCAGAGGTGGAAAAGATGATGCCCGACTATAAGTTAAGAAGAGACTGGCTTAAAAAAGAAGGCGGCAAGTACCTTACAAGAATGCGCGAAAAAAGAAACGGCTGAGCTGCCGTTTCTTTTTATTTTGCCTTTATTGAAGCCCTACCTTTGATATGCCGTCGTCGGAGATCACGATCTTTCCTTCCTTTTGAAGGTGTCCGATGGCACGCTTAAATGCGTTCTTGCTGAGACCGAACTTAGCCATGATAAGTTCCGGAGAAGTTTTATCGTGGTAGGGAAGGAAGCCCCCTGCGGTGCAAAGGATATCGTAGATCTTTTCACCGTCGGAATCCAGTTCCATGTAGGCCTTTTCGCGAAGGGCCAGTTCCATACGTCCGTCCTCCAGCACCTTTGCCACATGAGCGGTTACGGTCATTCCGGGCAGCACTTTTTCAAAGAGCCGGTGCTTGGGGATAAGGGCCGAGTATTTATCGTCCACGGCAATATATGCACCGAAGTTTTCAATGATCTCATAACAGAGTCCGTTCACTATATCATCCTTTTTATAAGGAGATACGGATTCAAGCATCTTGTAGACCTTCATGGTTCCGCAGAGTCTGCCTGATTTATCTGCATATAAAGATGTGAGTACTTCATCGCCCTTTTTAACCCTGTAGGTCTGTTCCTTAAAAGGAAGGAAGAGATCCTTTACAAGACCCCAGTCAAGAAAGGCTCCGATCTGAGTCACATCTTTAACGGTAAGCTTATTCACTTCGCCCATCATGAGCTTGGGGGTGGCAGTGGTGGCTATGGGCCTGTCCGATGAATCCTTGTAAACAAAAACATTTACGATATCATTGGTCTTAAGTCCTGCAGCTTCCTTTTTGGGAAGAAGTATATTTCTGGAATCAATGAGTTCGTTTTCGGGAAGTTCTCCGAAAGAAGGGTTTTCAACACCCTCGAAAGTAAGATATGCGCCGTGATCCGCAAGTTTTGCGACACGTAGATCCTGTTTGCGTCCTAAATAAAACATATGTTTGTCCGTCCTCTTTGTAATTTTTTTCTGTGGAGTTATATCATGACTTCTTTTCTTTGTCAAGAAAATAAAATTAATGTTTACATTCCGCATTGTTTATTCTTATTTTCGTTGAAAAAGATCTGCACGTGTCATAAAATACATTATATTACGGTTATATTATGAGGATGAGGTGGTTTAAAGTGAGATCTGTTTCAAAACAGAAGAAAATCGAATATGTCAATATTGCGCTTCTTGCAACCTTTGGTCTGATGGCCCTTTTGCAATCGGCAGTTTCATTTATCCCCGGAGTTTCGGCTCTTTTGGATAATTACGTGGTGAACATCATTTTAAGTCAGTCGATCACGATCCTGCCCTTTGTGATCATGTTCATCTACTGCGGTACGAATCTTTCTCAGGAAATAAAGATAAAAAAGATCTCTGCCGGCAGCTTCTGGCTTACGGTGCTTCTGGCATTTTTGATACAGCCGGTCTTAAGGTTTGTGAATGCCCTTTCCCTTTGTTTTACTGACAATCAGACTTCAAATATGATACTTGAGATATCGGAAACCATCCCTTTCCCTGTGGGACTTCTCCTGGTGGCTGTCCTTCCCGCCATGGTGGAGGAGATCATCTTCCGTGGTGCTGTTTACAGAAGTTATAAAAATGCAAGTCCCGGAAAGGCTGTTTTACTTTCCGCTTTTCTCTTCGGACTTCTCCACGGAAATCTTAACCAGTTTATGTATGCCTTCGTGATGGGTATCATCTTTGCCTTCCTTATTGAGGCTTCGGGTTCCATAGTTTCATCTATGATAGTGCATTTTATCACCAATGCGATATCTGTCTGCTCCATTTATCTGCTGCCCGGACTCTATGATTACATGAAGACGGCGGTGGAGCTTTACGGGGAAATGGGCATGGAAGAAATGGTGGAATATGTGGAATATACTATGGGAGACATGTCTCTGACCTCCGGTGAATGGATGAGGCAGATGCTGGCCGAGGCAGAAAAAGTGGAGATCTCCTTCGGAGCTGTGCTTCTTAATTTCCTTCCCTCTGCTTTGATCTTTGGCACCATTTCCTGGATCGTTATTAAGACCATTGCAAGAAAGAGCGGCAACTGGGATCGCTTCAGAGTCATGTTCCTGGGCGTGGATGCCGTTCCCCTGGAAAAAGAATCCAAGGGTCCTTACGATACTGAAATGACATCGGAGCTGGACGAGGCTGAAGGGGACTGTTCTTTGAAAATACTGTCAATACCTCTCATGGTGGCTATAGCCGTCGGAGTGGTAATGATGTTTGTATTTGAAACTATAAAATTACTTCCTCAAATGTCATAGTACAGGAGGATCACCCAATTTTTTAACCAAGACGGAGGTTAACCATGAGAGATCTTATTATTATCGGAAGCGGACCTGCGGGACTCACCGCGGCAATATATGCAAAAAGGGCCGAGTTGGACTGCATAGTCATTGAAAAGGAAGCAGTCAGCGGCGGACAGATCATAAATACCACAGAGATCGACAACTATCCCGGACTTTATCACATGGGCGGTTTCGACCTGGGTATGAAGTTCAGAGAGCACGCAGATGCACTGGGTGCCGAGTTTGTTGAAGGAAATGTTGTTGAGTTTTCAAGAACAGATGAAAAAGTTACCGTTAAGCTGGAAAACGGAGAAGTTTACGAAGCTAAGACAGCTATCATCGCCGGAGGTGCCAAGCACAGGGATCTGGGCGTTGAAGGCGAGGCACGTTTAAGAGGAGCAGGCGTTTCCTATTGCGCTACCTGTGACGGAGCTTTCTTCAGAAAGAAGGTTACCATTGTTAACGGCGGCGGAGACGTGGCTGTGGAAGATGCGCTGTTTTTAAGCCGTCTTTGCCAAAAGGTGTACCTGATCCACAGAAGAGATGAGTTCAGAGCCGCAAAGACTCTGGTTAGCGCCGCAAGAGCAGCTGAAAATATCGAGTTCGTGCTGGATTCCGTTATCACCGAGATCAAGGGCGAGAATAAAGTATCCGGCGTGTCCGTAAAGAACGTTAAGACCGGAGAGACCTGCGAGATCGCGGCAGACGGTGTGTTCATCGCAGTCGGCATGCTTCCCGAGTCCGACATTTATAAAGATGCCGTGGCTACGGATGATAAGGGTTACATCATTGCGGATGAGACCGGTAAGACATCCGCACCCAACGTATTTGTTGCGGGAGATATCCGCACCAAGGCGCTTCGCCAGGTGGTTACCGCAGCTTCCGACGGAGCAAATGCCGTGACCAGTGTTGAAAATTATTTACATTCGTTATAAAATGAAGCCCCTTGCTTAAGGGGCTTCAAAATTTTGCATTTTATCTTTTTACGGCCAGTTCAGCGAGCTTCGCACATCCCAAAATGCCCTGGTTATCGTTAAGAGTCGGCGGAACGATGTATTGGTCTATGGAACCGATCTCTTTCGTGTTAATGTAGCCGTTTAAAAACTCCAGAGTTTTTTTACGGATGATGGGGAAGAGCTGTTCCTGATGCATTACACCGCCTCCCAGAACTATCTTTTTGGGAGACAGGATCATGATATAATTTACCAGAGCCTTGGCAATGTACTCTGCCTCCAGCTCCCAGACCTCAGGCACATCCGCAAGTTCCCTGGCGCTTTTCCCGTAACGCTTTTCGAGGGCGGGACCTGCCGCAAGACCTTCAAAACAGGTGTGATGATAGGGACAATTGCCTTCAAAATGATCGTTGGGGTTCATGGAGAGCAGGATGTGGCCTGCTTCGGGATGAAGCATTCCGTGAAGGAGTTTGCCGTTGGAAAGCACGCCCACGCCAACACCAGTTCCGATGGTAATGTATATTCCGTCGGAAAGACCCTGCATGCAGCCGAAGGAAGCTTCTCCCAGGGCAGCGGCGTTTACGTCCGTATCAAAACCGATGGGAATATTCAGGGCTTCCTTAAATGTTCCAAGGATGTTATAATCCCTCCATGCAAGCTTCGGTGTGGAAGTAATGCATCCGTAGGTGGGTGAAGTCTCGTCAAGATCTGCGGGACCGAAGGTACCTATGCCCAGTGCATCGGGCTTCCGGTCTGAAAACCATTGTATGAGGATGGGCATTGTTTTTTCGGGGGTTTCCGTAGGGAAAGAGGCCCTTTCCAAAATATCGCCTTTTTCGTTGATCACAGCGACCACCATCTTCGTGCCGCCTGCTTCTAGTGCTCCGTAAAGCATATGTTTCCTCCGTTTCTTCTCTTGGAAAAATCGGGAAGCAAAACCGCTCCCGCTTTATTTCTTTGAGATTTTAACACAAAGAGTAAAAAAACACTATATCAATTAGTATTGAAATTAAGTACATCGGTTATTAAATAACTGGACCGAATGCTTGCCTGCTTACCCGACTGCCCGTACATGAAAGCCTCGGAGTAGCCCGCTACACCTGCGTTTTCACGCACGAGCATTCGAGCAAGCATTCTGCGCATTAGTCCATTTATTTTAAAACCGCTGTACTAGTTTCATATACCTAACTATTGAAAGTATAATTATTCATCTTATTACAATTTATATTATTTTGCAAGGATTATTTATTTAACGATGTAAAGCGCTACCATTAAAAAATTTTACATTATTCAGAAGAAGTCCTTTAAAGTGCCTTTCTGATAACCTTTCCGCTTATGGTCTTAGGTAATTCCGTTCTGAATTCCACGATCCTGGGATACTTATAGGGAGCTGTCTTTTCCTTAACGTAATTCTGGATCTCTTTCTTAAGTTCTTCAGTGCCTTCCTTGCCGTTGACAAGCACTATGCATGCTTTAACGACCTGACCTCTGATCGGATCGGGAGCTGCACAAACGCCGCATTCCAAAACATAAGGAAGTTCCATGATGACATTTTCGATCTCAAAGGGTCCGATCCTGTATCCGGAAGACTTGATGACGTCGTCGATCCTGGAAACGTACCAGAAGTAACCGTCCTCATCCTTGTAGGCAATGTCTCCGGTATGATAGTAACCGTCGTGCCATGCTTCTTTTGTCTTATCGGGCTCCTTGTAGTACTCAAGAAGAAGTCCGCAGGGGATACCGTTCTTTGTGCTGATGCAGATCTCACCGTTTTCTGCAGTGCCTACGGGATTTCCTTCAGTATCCAGAAGCTGCACATCGTACGCAGGTGAAGGCTTTCCCATTGAACCCGGCTTCGGCTTCATTCCTACCAGGTTTCCGATGGTGAGTGTGGTCTCGGTCTGTCCGAAACCTTCCATGATATCAAGTCCCGTAGCCTGCTTGAACTGATAGAAGACTTCGGGGTTCAATGCTTCACCGGCCGTGGTGGCATGCTCTATGCAGGAAAGATCATATTTGGAAAGATCTTCCTTAATGAACATTCTGTACATTGTGGGAGGTGCGCAGAAGGTGGTGATAGGATACTTTCCGAAAAGCTGCAGGATATCGTCCGCATGAAAACGTTCGAAATCGTAAACGAACACAGCCGCCTCATTCAGCCACTGACCGAAGAGCTTGCCCCAAAGGGATTTGCCCCAGCCCGTATCGGATATGGTGAAGTGTAAGCCCTTGGTCCTCACACAATGCCAATACTTGGCTGTGATGAAATGTCCTAAAGCGTACGTACATGAGTGAAGGACCATCTTGGGATAACCGTTGGTCCCGCTGGAAAACAGCATGATCATGGGATCTTCTCCCTTAGCACTGTCTGCGGTCCTCAAATATCTTCTTGAGAAGAATACATACTCATCATCAAAGTTTCTCCAACCTTCCTTGTGACCGCCTACGATGATCTTGTTCTGAAGGAAAGGACATTCCTTTGCGGCATCGTCAACAGCATCCGTCGTACCGTCCGAAAACGTACATACGATGGAATGGATGTCGCCGGCCCTGAAACGGTAAACGAAATCATGGCTCTTAAGCTGGTTGGTAGCGGGAACTACGATAGCTCCGATCTTATTGAGGGCCAGGAAAGCTACCCAAAACTGATAGTGACGTTTTAAGACAAGCATTACTCTGTCGCCCTTCCTGATGCCCAGGGATGTGAAGTAATTTGCCGCCTGGTTTGAAAGTTCCTTGAATTCCTTGAAAGTAAATCTTCTTTCGTTCTTGTCCTTGTCAAGATGGATCATAGCCAGCTTATCGGGCTTGTTCTTTGCGATCTCATCCACGATATCAAAAGCGAAGTTAAACTTGTCTGTGTTCTTAAAGTTGATGCTGCGGAAGCTGCCGTCCTCATTATCAACGCTGTCGATGAAGTTTTCATATACCAGCCCCTTGGTCTGCTTGGCACGAACAATTGCTTCCGTAGCAAAACCGTTATCCTGCTCATCGGATGCCATGATCATGGCGATGAACCTGCAGGCCTTACCGCCCACAGCGATCATTCCATGAGGTTTTCCGGAAGAGTAGTAGATGGAATCTCCCTCATTCAGGATCTCCACATGCTCTCCCACCTGCACCTTTAACGATCCTTCAACCACATAGTCAAATTCCTGGCCTGCATGTATCGTTGTATGGATGGGAAGGTTCTGTAATTTCTCATCGTAATCGTAAGTAACCAGATAGGGCTCAGCCAGTTTCTTTTTAAAGTAAGGTGCCAGGTTCTGGATCAGTTCACCGGCTTCGTTGGCTGTTGTAAGTCCCATTCCTCCTCTTACCACATTATAGGAAGAAAGCCTTGCGCTCTGTCCTTCGATAAGTTCTGTCATTTCAAGGCCGAAGGCCAATGCGCATTTATGTACAAATGTGAAAGGCAATTCAGCTTCGCCGTTCATGTAGGCTTTAAAATGCTCCATATCCACTTCTGCCTTTGCGGCCAGTTCTTCGTCGGTATAGCCCTTTATATCCTGCATATCACGGATTCTCACGACGACTTCATTCACTTGGTTCTTCATTTCAGGCTTGACCATGTTTTTCTCCTTTAAAATTAAATGATGTTGGTTAATGTCTTGAGAAAAAAGAAACGTCTCAAGACTAGTGAACTAATCTTGAGACGAAATATTCATTCCGCGGTACCACTCAATTTCCTGATCTGACAGGCTCTTTAAGGTCTTACAACCTCTTTGCACTAACGTAGCTCTCACGTAGGCCACTACTTACTTTCGCTTTCGCATCCTCAGCTCAGAAGGGATAGGATGATCTTAAGTTCCTACAGGCTCGCACCAAACGCCTGCTCTCTGAAAGGAATCATTAAAAGTCCCGTCTTCGTCACAGCTTTTAAATAATACCTTATTTAATTTTCCGTTACTTTAACACTTTAAATTACTCTTGTCAAGCACCATTTTTATTTTTCTTAAAATGAGCCTTTGGGG
>JAFSWD010000206.1 GCA_017444675.1 Lachnospiraceae bacterium | reverse complement strand
GAGAGGTCTGTATACCAATATCGTAAGATTTTGAAAAGCGCCCTTCAGGGAGCCTTATTAAGGTTACCCTTTTTTACCTACGATAGAGAAATGAAATCTTTGGCTAATTTAGGCTTGACTTTTCATAGCTGGTCTCCTTTTGTGAAAATGAACCTCGGGGACGGGGTTAGCGGTTCATTTTTTCGAAGTCAGTCTACGGTTTTGTAGATGGCTGTTCCGATACCTTTGTCAGTGAAAAACTCAAGGAGCAGGCAGTGAGCCATTCTTCCGTCCAGGATGTGAACGGAGCCTACGCCCTGCTCTATGGCATGTATGCAATTATTTATCTTGGGAAGCATTCCGCCTCCGATATTACCGTTTTTCATGAGGATCTCAGCTTCCGCGATTGAAAGTCTGGAGATCAATGTGCTCTTATCCTTGGGATCCCTGCATACGCCTTCAATATCGGTAAGGAAGGTGAGCTTCTCGGCATCAAGCGCTTCCGCGATGGCACAGGCAGCGTCATCTGCGTTGATATTGTAGGCCTGGAAGTTATCGTCAAGGCCGATGGGTGCAACAACCGGAACAAAATCCTGCTCAAGTAAGGATAAGATAAGGGAAGGATCCACTTTATCGATATCTCCCACAAAGCCTATGTCCTGACCTTCAACAGTGGCACGCTTTACATGAAGAGTACATCCGTCCTTACCGCATATACCTGCGCTCTTGATCCCCAGCTGTTCCATGAACTGGACCAGATTCTTGTTTACCTTGTTAAGCACCATCTCGGCAACTTCCATAGTTTCCGCATCGGTAACACGCTTTCCTGCCACGAAGACCGGTTCCTTGCCCAGAAGGCCTACCCACTTGGAGATTTCCTTGCCGCCTCCGTGAACTATGACGGGCTTCATGCCTACAAGCTTAAGAAGAGCCACATCCTTGATGACGTTTTTCTGGATCTCGGGATCCACCATGGCAGATCCGCCGTACTTTACCACAACGATCTTGCCGCTGAATTTCTGGATATAGGGAAGTGCTTCGATCAGCACGTCCGCGCGATTGTTTTCAGAGAGATATGAATACTCCATTTTTCCTGTCCTTTTTAATTGATATATGTTGGTTTTAACCGTTCCAAAAGCCTCAGCTTCTGTAGTCGGCATTTATCTTAACGTAATCATAGGTTAGATCACAGCCCCAGGCCGTAGCCTCAGCCTTTCCTTCCTTCATGTCGCAGGTTGCGGTGACAGCCTTTCCGGAAAGGATCCTTGTAGCCAGTTCCTCGTTAAAATCAAGGGGAACCCCCTTTTCCACCAGCTGCTCGCAGCCATTCTCGCTGGAAATAGTGATGTCCACGTTATAGGGATCGAAATCCACTCCCGAATAGCCCAGAGCACACATGATCCTGCCCACATTGGCATCATTTCCGTAAACGGCCGCCTTGGTCAGGCTGCTCTTTATAACGGAAAGAGCCAGGATCTTGGCCTTAGCCTTATCTGCCGCATTTACTACCTTGACTTCAAAAAGCTTGGTGGCTCCTTCTCCGTCGGCGGCTATGTTCTTTGCCATGAATAAGGTCACTCCATGGAGAGCTTCCTTGAAATTTGCGTAATCAATGCTGTTTTCTTCCAGAATCTCGGAATTTCCAGCAAGGCCGTTGGCAAGGAGCATTACAGAGTCATTGGTGGAAGTATCTCCGTCTACGGATACCATGTTAAAGGTATCTTCGATATCCTCCCGGAGTGCTTTGAGCATCAGTGCCTTATCTATGCATACATCAGTGGTGATAAAAGCCAGCATGGTGCACATGTTGGGATGGATCATGCCCGAACCCTTGCACATACCGCCTATGATGCACTTCTTACCGCCCGCTTCAAATTCGAAGGCGATCTGCTTATTGTGGGTATCCGTAGTCATAATGGCTTTGGAAGCTTCCTCTCCCGCCTCTGTTGTTTCGGAAAGTTTGGCTGCAAGCACCTTTGTACCTGCCACTATTTTTTCAATGGGAAGCTGCTTTCCTATAACTCCGGTGGATGCCACAAGGACTTCGGAATCCTTCAAGTTCAAAGCTTCCTTAACTGCATCGCTTGTCTTTTTACAATAGGAAAAGCCCTCTTCTCCGGTGCAGGCATTGGCAATACCCGCATTGATCACTACTGCGGAAACCAGCTTGTCCCCATCGGTAAGTGCTCTGTCCCAAAGGACCGGAGCGGCCTTAACCACATTCTTGGTGTAGGTGCCTGCTGTTTTACAGGGAACCGATGAATACACCATAGCCATGTCCGTTCTGTCTTTGTATTTTATACCAGCTGCCGTACAGCTTGCGGCAAATCCGCGTGCTGCCGTAACACCGCCTTTGATCTCGTTGATCATATATATGCCTCCGATACTTTACTATCCTTCGATTCCCGCATTAAATGCGGTGATATTTTCTTCGTTCAGAACAAAATCATAAAAGTTTATATCGTTTCTTTCCTTCCAACCCACCCGCTTCCAGAAAGCATTACCTCCGGTATTATCGCGAAAGGCAAGAAGGGAGACTTTGTTTATCCCCTCTTCAGAAAGCTGTTTCATGGCTCTTACCACCATCTCTTTACCGATGCCGTGACGCCTCATGTCTTTTCTGACGCATACGTGATAAAAATACCCCGTTCTGCCGTCATGGCCGCAAAGCACGGAACCGATGACCTCATTTTCATATACGGCCACAACACTGGTGGTGGGATTTCTCTTTATAAACTTTTCTATTCCTTCTTTTGAATCGTCTATGCTCCTTAAACCGAAACCGGAAATGGTCTGCCACAAGGCATATACCTTCTCGTAGTCTGAAGCGAGCATGGCGCGGATAATTACTCTTTCCATCTTTACTCCTAAGGGAACATGGGAACCAGATCAAGTCCCGTATCTTCAGGAAGACCGAACATGATGTTCATATTCTGCACCGCCTGTCCCGCAGCACCCTTTACTATATTGTCCAGAGCGCCCATCATGATCACTCTGCCCGTTCTTTCATCAAGAACAAAATTTACATCTGTATAATTGGATCCCTCCACCCAGCGGGTCTCGGGACATATGCCCTTATTTAACACTCTTACGAACTTCTCGTATTTGTAAGCATCCTCGTAAGCTTTTCTGATATCCTCTTCCGTAACGCCCTTCTTAACATTGGCATAGGCTGTCACAAGGATACCACGGTTCATGGGCACCAGGTGAGGAGTGAAGTTCAGCATCACATTCTCCCCGCTTGCATAGGAAAGCTGTTCCTCGATCTCGGGAGTGTGTCTGTGGGTGGCTACACCGTAGGCCTTAATGTTTTCGTTAACCTCACAGAAAAGGTTGTCGGTCTTTGCGGAACGTCCGGCTCCTGAAGTACCCGACTTCGCATCTATGATAAGAGTTGAAAGATCGATCAGTCCTGCCTTAGCCAGAGGATAAACCGTGAGTATGGAGCAGGTGGTATAGCAGCCGGGATTTGCAAGTATCCTTGCGTTCTTTACATCCTTGCGGTTGATCTCACAGAGTCCGTAAACCGCCTCTTCAATAAACTGAGGAGCCTTGTGCTCTATCTTGTACCACTTTTCATATACTTTCACGTCCTTAAGGCGGAAATCTGCGGAAAGATCAATGATCTTACACTTTTTAAGTACATCTTCGGTAACTATGCCCGCACAGTAGCCCTGGGGAGTAGCGGTGAATATCACATCTGCCTTTTCGGCGATCTCTGTGATATTGTCATCTCCGCAATCCTCGGACACTATTTCGGTGGTATTCCTGAAAATGTCGGAATAGCGCTGTCCCACATAGGACTTACTTCCATAGTGCACTATCTCAGCTTCGGGATGCTGTTTAAGTATCCTGATAAGCTCGTTTCCCGCATATCCTGTTGCTCCGATTATTCCAACCTTGATCATATTATTGCCCTTCGTTTTAAATATTTATCTGTTAACCTTCACGATATAAGTTTCAAAATCCGTTTTATAAAGAGGATCCCGACTTGTATCTGCGGTCCAGTCATCGATCTCCGCACTCCATTTTGTGGGATACATGGCAAATTCACATTTGCCTCCGTCATATACCACTGTTCCGAGACTCTTAAGCAATTCGTTATTTACGTTCACCGTCTTGTACCAGGTTCCTCTGTAGTAACGGTTGTACACATCATTTCCGTCTCCGTCTACCACATCGTTACCCACAAGAGTCTCTGTGTAGCCCACATAGATATAATCTATGTCATATTTCTCTATTATCTCTCTTGCCTCTGCCTCACTGTCTGTGGAATACAGACGCTTCATGGCTTCTACTCTCTCCGCAACTATCTGAGGATATTCGAGAGTACCGCCGTTTCTCCACAGCCACTCGTGGTTTGCCCATCCGATAACTGCCGGGCGTCCGGTAAATGCGGATATTGTGGCAAAAGGCTTATATGCAGTGGTGGGCATCTGGGCGATAACGCTATCGACTTCTGTATTCTCCATTACCCACTTGATCATATCATCCAGAACCTTTGTTCTTTCTTCCGACTCCTTGCAGAATACACCGTTTATATAGTTGACACCCATCTCTCCCTGGACAATGGTATTATAGGAATCCAGTGTTCTGCCTGCCTTGTCGGAATCGCTTATGTTGCCCACATAGTTAACTGTGGCATTTCCGAAGTATCCGAAGGTCCAGAGAATAAATACCAAGGCAACGATAGCCAGGTTTCTCTGCTTTTTGGTTTCCCAAAAGAATATAAGTCTCGCGGTTCCGTAGGACATTACGATACCAAACATCATAAATGCCTGATAAGCCAGTTTGAACATGGTATTTGTTCTTGAATAGGATCCGCCGTATATATCCTTAACATATATGAGCTCGCACATGAGCACAAGCCCTGCAGCACAGACAGCTAAGGTCAGTACAAAGAGATCCGAAGTTTCCAGACGATTGATAAAGGAATAGAGATGATTTATCCCGCCCCTCGACTTGGTTACCGTGCCGTCACTGTTAACATTTTTCTCAGTCTTATATAAGAATCCCGGTTTTACACTGTCATCTTTTTTGATCTTGCCCTTTTTGCTCTTACTTTCCTCCGTGATCCCTGCCTCCTGTTTATATCTGTTTATAGAGATAACATAAAGACCTATGCTCACTGATACGGGAAGTGCCCAGAGTACTGCCAGTTCATAGGGATTGGAATGATAATAGCAAACATTTATTCCCGCTGTCATACTGTCAAAAAACAGCGTGAAAGGAAGTGAGATCAAAGTACTTATAACAAGGCATTCCACAGCATGCATGGCCGTAAGGATCAAAGTATCCTTATTAAAGCCGGTGATCACCGCATTGGAGAAGCAGAGGATAGCCCCGGATACAACAAAGTAAATGGGGAAATCCCAGGAGTTGGTCATCCTGATGATGCCGATCAAAAAGCTGGCAATGACAATGGCGGGATCGATAGCTTCTTTTATAAGATAGTTTTTGCTTACCTTTTCAAATGTTCCGTTTTCTCTCGCCGCCTTCATCCTTGCTGCCCTGTTTAACAAAAATCCCAAAAGAACACTTAATATAAGCATTACGTTTGTGATATCCGTAACATGGGCATGAAGGTCACCCAAAACAAAGGAATAAGAAGGAAACTCATGTATCAGGGTTCCGTCTCCTGTCTTACTGTCGGTAATGAATCTTGTGGAGGAGGGGAACCAATAGAACTGTTCTTCCAGTCCCATAACTCTTTCCATAAAAGGATATATGCATGCATAAAGCACATAGTGCATATTTCCTGCTATGAACACCGCAAGTCCTCCGACGGTACCGCCGATATGGGCACAAAATTCCGCAAGGGATGTCTTTGTTCCCATAAAGGAAGTATCTTTAAGTTTCTTTCTTCTGTCATGTTCTTCCACGCCCCATTTAAGAAGCTCCGCCACTATGGCATAGACCTGAACGAAGCCCAGGGAACAGATCATCATAAGATCCAGATTATATGCATATCCCGCTGAAAGGCCCGACAATTTTCCAAGATAAGCAGCCACATAAATACCGTAATAATAGTAATTTATGGGCTCTCCGGAAAACCACATATCTCCCGCAGGCATATAATCCGTATTCATAAGACTTGCAAGAAACCCAAAGTCCATGTATTTTTCAGTATCGTTGGTAATGGTAACCCTGAAGCTCTTAAAATAGCAGAAGAAAAAGAATACCGCCAGAAAGAGCACTTCATAATAAAGTATCCTGATGATCTTTTTCGAATCCAGCTCGCCAAAGGGTGTTTTCTGCTTTTTATAGCACCGGAATGCATAAAGCCCGTAATTTAATACCGCACAGACGGCAAGACAGATCCAGGTATTGGTGTGGTTAAACTTCATGATCCTGGCGGTTGCCAAAGTCCATATGAACCAGGATCCCACCTCGATCCCCAACGCTTTTGCGATCATATAACCGCCATCGCTGAACCTGTTAAAAGCCGCATGAGCCAGAGGGAAGAATGCAACCCCGGCCGCAAACATGGCGAACCACCATTTCATTACGGGAGAAAAATCCACTCCCAGATACTTTTTTCCCAAAAGCAGCGTAAACAGTGTCATAAAAAAGATCACTATTACGGAAACTATCGGTAAATCCTTGTTTTGCTTATTTGCCACATACTTAGCCATTTTATGAACTCCTCTTTAATGCGTCCATAAGATGAACGCAATTGAATATACAACACTTTGAATATTTATGCAAGAATTATTTTATATTTTTTCAATTCTTTTACGGTCCTGGATAGGGGAAACCCCACCACATTGTAGTAATCTCCTTCTATTCTCTCAACGTAGGGTGCAAACAGTCCCTGTACCGCATATCCCCCTGCCTTGTCAAAAGGCTCTCCGGTCTTTGCATAATCTTCGATCTCATCTTTCGTCATATCGCTTACGAAGACCGCCGTTTTCTCATCGAAAACGCTCTTAAAATCCTTGCCGTCTTTTCTTCCGGTAAGACATACCCCGGTAAACACGAAATGCTCTCTTCCGGAGATCATTTCTATCATTTCGCAGGCTCTTTCGTAATTTCCCGGTTTTCCCAGGATCTTTCCGTCGCAGGCCACCACAGTGTCCGCACCTATTACCAGAAAATCCCCTTTTTCCTCATCTTTTATCCGGGCATATACATCCTCAGCCTTCATTTCAGCCAAAGCCTTTACGGCTTCTTCCGGGTCGGCGGTGGTTATCTTCTCCTCCTTTTCGGATGTAAGGATCCGAAAACTCACTCCCAGCCTCTCAAGTATCTCCTTTCTTCTCGGAGACCCCGAAGCCAAAACAATATTCATTATATATCTTGTATGATTATTAGGAAGCTAATAATCAACTTTTCCTTTCTTTTTAATATCGTGGTTTAATACAACTCAGATACTGTGGACAAATGATTGATTTTTTGTAGTTTGACTACTCGACAGGAGTGTATTGCCGCTACCTTT
>JAFSWD010000205.1 GCA_017444675.1 Lachnospiraceae bacterium | reverse complement strand
GTTTTTATATAAAGACCATCAGAAAATACAACGTAACCGTAGAAGAGGCAAAAAACGGAACCGTAAAGCTCATAAACAGCGAAGGATCAAGGTTCTGTGAGGGAGAGACGGCAGAACTGATGCTTATTCCCAAAGATAATTACCTTATCGAGGGTATCCTTGTTAATGATGTGCTTTATCCCGTCAGAAGCGATGGGGGATACACATTAAAGGTAGAGGAGGATTGTACCGTCCGCGGCCTTTTTGCAGGGGTCGAGAAGAACTTTATACTGGGCAAGAAGAATATAGGCCGGGTGGAAGTCAGCGGCAACACGAATTACGGTCATTTCCTTTACGGAGATGAACTGGTGCTTTCAGTTGTACCTACGGACGGGATCATCTTTAAAGGCTGGACTTCCGGGGGATTTTTAAAGGACGGCGGAGTGATCATAGGTACCGAGGAAACATATGCCTTTACGCTTACAGAGGATACCGAGATCTATGCGAACTTCCTGGATGTAAATAACTACTCGGCTTCCTTCGTGGCGGATATTGAAACAGGAGAGATCAAGAGTTTTGCCACACTTTCCGCCGATGAATACGGCGAGCTTCCCCTTTACAATGATGTAAATAAAAGAGAGGGCTATATTCTTACAGGTTTTAATACCGAAAAGGATATGAGCGGCGATTCCTACTGCGTGGGAAGCATGTTTGTAATGCCGCATAACAACGTGACCTTCTATCCCGAATGGACCAAGTGCGCTGACACAGATAAGCTGGAATACAGCATTAAGAGCGGAAAGGCAGTGATAAGCGGGATAAGGGAAGGGGCAGTGGATGAGAACGGAACCCTTTGCATTCCCGATTATATTGACGGCACTGCTGTTTCGGGGATCGGCGCCGATGCCTTTTCGGGTAACAGTGATATCCGCACCCTTATCCTTCCTCCGGGACTGGTGTCTCTGGGGGATCGGGCGCTAAAGAACTGTCCGAATCTAAAGACCGTGTTCCTGGTAGAAACCATTTCCGCCATAGGAAAGGACTGCTTCGCAAATTGTGAGGCTTTCACGGATCTGAGATTGATCCAGTCCTATGCCAAGGTTTACGATCTGGACTATGACTCGGCGCTGGCAGAAAAGTACATGAGACTTAAAAACACGGAAGGTCCCCGCATCATCCTGGTGGGTGGCTCCAATCTCAGTTTCGGCATAAACTCTGAGATCCTAAGGGAGGCATTTCCAAAGTATGATGTGGTGAATTTCAGTACCACCTACCTTTACGGCCTTTCACCTCTTCTGGATATGGTGGATAAGAACCTGCACGAAGGAGATATAGTGATCCTGGCACCGGAGTGTTATTTGCAGATGTACTGCGCCAAGGAGACCACCAGCTTTAATAACTGGGAATATGTGGATTGCAATCCGGATATGCTTAAGGATATCAACGTTAAGAACAACACGGCTTTTCTTAATACCGCGTTGACCTTTTTTTACAATAAGAGAGTGCATTCCCCAAAAAAGATCTTTAATTCCAATCCTGTCTATTCCAGATCCGGCTTTAACGAATACGGGGATCTGATCACGAAACGAACGGACAATAAAGTGCTGGAGCCCGTGATCCCCTATGCGGGGCTGATCACGGATAAGGGAATGAAGAGGATTAATGACGCCTGCAGGTCTTTCACGGAAAAAGGAGCTGAGTGCTACTTTACGTTTACGGCGCTGAGCCTTGGCAGTAAGACCAGGGAACAGGTGGTAAACGGCGCAAAAGCTTATCTTTCCCTGCTGGATCAAAAGCTGGATAAGGATGTGATCCTTATTATTTCCAAGCTGGAGGATTATCTTTTTGACACCGGTATGTGCTACGGAATCTGTTATCATCTGAACCTGGAAGGCGCGGATCTCAGAACGGAACAGCTGGTAAAAGACCTTTCGGCCTATTTGAAATAAGGGGGGATCGTATATGAACATCATGTCATTGACATATATAGGGTTTCTTCTTGTGACCTTACTTGTTTACAGGCTGATCCCGCAAAGGGCTCGGAAGATCTGGCTTGTCCTCTGCAGCATTGCTTTTTGCGGCCTTGTGCTGCCGCTTCAGACCCTGGGCATGCTTTTGTATGCCTGGATCGTGCTTATTCTCGGCAAATTGCTGGGAAGGCATAAAAGTAAGGCTCTCCTTGCAGCAGGTGTTATATTAAGCATAGGTTTACTCTACCTCTTTAAGTATCTGGATTTTACCATGTCGATCCTAGGCATAGACAGGACCTTTAGGATAATCGCGCCCATAGGTATTTCATACATTGTTTTTCAATGCATTGCCTATCTTACGGAGGTTTACAGAGAGAAGATCACACCGGTAAGCGAACCCATGGATCTCTTCATTTACATGTTTTTCTTCCCCAAGGTATTGTCGGGTCCCATTGAACCGCCGGAAAGATTCATCCCTCAGTTGGACGTGCCTGTTAAAAACACCTACAAGGACTATCTGGTTTCCTTTTCCTATATAGTTAACGGTTTTGTGAGAAAGATGGCCGTTGCGGATTTCCTCGCTGTAGGGGTTGATGCTGTATATGCCTCGCTGGACAAGGCAGACAGGTTTTCGCTCATCTTTGCGGCTGTCATGTATTCCTTCCAGATCTACTTCGATTTTTCCGGCTACACCGATATTGCGATAGGATCCGCAGGGATGTTCGGCATAAGACTTACGCAGAACTTTAACAGACCCTATCTGGCGACGGGGATCCGGGATTTTTGGAAGAGATGGCACATCAGCCTTTCCACCTGGCTAAGGAATTATATTTACATCCCTCTGGGCGGAAATCGTAAGGGCTTTGCCGGAAAGCAGCTGAATACGTTTATCACCTTTGCAGTAAGCGGTCTGTGGCACGGCGCCTCCCTTACCTACGTCTTATGGGGAGCTTTTCACGGGCTTATGCAGGTCATTGAAAATTTGTTCAATAAGAAGAAAATGAAGGAAGATAACCTGTTTATCAAAGGGATCAAAGTGCTTATCACCTTCGTGCTCGTGACCATAGCCTGGATCTTCTTCAGGATCCCGGGGATCGGAGATCTTAAAACCTTTGCGCATAGCTTGATCTACAACACTCCGGATCTCACGGCAGCGGTAAAGCTTTGCTGTATGACAGTATCCGCAGGAGTGATCGTGGCTCTGGGCTTCCTTTTCTCTGAGCTGACCCGGCTCTTTTGCATGAAAAAAGGAAAGACTATGGCTGTGCTTTTTATCTGCCTTTTGGATGTTTTTCTTATTATCGCCTCCATCGGTTTCTTCCCGGGAAACACGGCGGAAAGCAGTTTTATATACTTTAATTTCTAAAGATAAAGATTATGAACGAGAGAAAAAACTTATTTAAATTCATATTGTTTTTGATGATCTTTTTGATCTGTTTTGCAGGCATATGTTTTCTCGGCTGCAAATATCTTTCCGGCCTTAAAAGGGTTTATGACGGATCCTTTTACGCAGGACTTAAGACCAAGTATGACAGGCTGACTTCGGTAAAAGGGCCTAAGATCGTGGTGATCGGAGGCTCCTCCGTAGCTTTTGGGATTGACAGTAAGACAGTGGAGCGGGAGACAGGAATTTCCTGTGTGAACTTCGGGCTTTATGCAGCCATAGGCTTTAAGCCCATGCTGGATCTTTCAAAGGGAAGCATAGGCGAAGGCGATATAGTTGTGCTGGCGCCGGAGCTTTCCTCTCAGATGTATTCCGGATATATAGGTTACGAGTACCTGACGGATTCGGTGGAAGGAAGACCGGACATGGCGACTGCTCTGGGAAAGGAGTACGCAAAAGGCTTTCTCTCGGCTCTTCCCAAGTATTTAAGCCGAAGGAGCAGGATCTTAAAAAGCGGTATATCCGTAGAGGGTGTATATGCCAACAGTTCCTTTGACGATTACGGCGATATCATCTATTTAAGGAATGAAAACGTGATGAACGGCGGCTATAACAAGACGGACCTTCCGGAGATCTCCACCGACATCCTGACAGAGGAATTCTTTGATATGGTGAATGCCTATGCAAAGTATTGCAAAGAGAGGGGAGCAAGCGTATATCTGGGCTTTCCTCCCGTGAACGCTCTTTCCGTTAAAGATACGGATGAAGCGCAAAAGGCTTTCTTAAGTAAGCTTAAGGATAATCTGGACTTTGAGATCCTGGCATCTCTTGAGGATCATATTATGGATCCCGGGTATTTTTACGATTCCAATTTCCACACCAATGATCCCGGAACGGTGTATAACACATTGCTCTTGGTAAATGATATAAAGCGTGTGACAGGAAACATGACATTGACTTCCATAGAGATACCTGAGCCTCTTGAGGGAGAGAAAGAGGAAGAGACAGATAAGGAAATACAGAACGACGGCATCTTTTATTTCATTCTTACGGACAAGGGCATAGTGGTAAAAGGTCTTACGGAAGAGGGAAAGGCGCTTACGGAACTAAATGTGCCCACAGTACTTGGGGGGTACAATGTATGGGGCATCGATTCCTTTGCCTTTGAAGACTCCAAAGCTATAAAGCTTACGCTTCCGGAGGGTATAGGAATAATCCGGGAAGGCATATTAAAAAATGCGGATTCGATAAAAAACGTATACATTTATTGCAAAAACCTTCCCGAAGTGTCTTCCGACATGCTTTATATGGCTCCGGAGGATGTGGTGCTTTATGTGGAAAAGGACGTATACGGAAAATATGTGACTGACTATTTCTGGGGACTTTTCTCCAATAAATTGAAGCCTATGGATGAATAGAGTTGAAATATAATTTGATTTATTGTATATTGATCTTAACGACAAAGTCGTATGAATAATGATCATTCAGGAGGAAAAAAGATTATGGGAAAGAAACTAACCGGTGCTGTTTCTTACATTACCATCATCGGATGGATCATCGCATTTGTTCTCGGTGACAGAAAAGGTGCCAAAGTTCATTTGAATCAGAGCCTTGTTATTGTGGTGGCAAACCTTATCCTTACGATAGTTGCCAAGGTTCTGGGCGGTATTGCCATCGTGTCCACTGTTTTATGGGTACTTGACATTATCCTGTTTGTGCTCATGATTTTAGGTTTTATCCGTGCTATCATGGGCAATGATGAGCCCCTTCCCATAATCGGCGGAATTAAGATCTTAAAGTGATCGGGATTCAAAAATTATAACTGATTAGGAGCAGAGGAAGAGAGTATGAGTAAAAGATTATACAAAAGCAGGGAAAAAAAGCTTGCCGGTGTTTGCGGCGGAATAGCGGAGTACTTTGATATCGACCCCACGATCATAAGGATTGTATGGTTGATCTTTGTATTATGTGCAGGTACCGGATTATTGGCATATATAATCGCGGCGATCGTTATGCCGGATCAGCCGGACAATATGGATAACATACAATAAAATAAGAAAATGGCAGCCCTTCCGGCTGCTTTTTTTAGGCCTTTCAAACAGTTGCTACAAGACTTATTTATGGTATAATTTACCTATAAGATCTCTTAAGAGAAGAGGAGATGTTCAGACCATGTCCGGCTACAATAACGGAAAGATAGGTAAGGAAGAAGCCGAAAAAGAACTGAGTGCCAGATTCGGTAATGCGGCAGATATCAAAAAGGAGAAATAATGGATTCCGTTATAAAGACTTTTAAATATGATAACGGTGAGATACAAAGGGTACAGCAGGTGACATTGGAAAAGGAGGAAGCATTTCATTTCTTTAAGCCCGTAAAAAGTGAAAAGGCTTTTGAAAGGATATGCGCTCTTTATAAGAACTTTACTGTACCCAAATGTCCTTATATATTCGGCAGGATGATGCATTTCTGCCTTCCGGAGGATATTAGGGTTCCTGAAGGGGTGCTGGAAACCGCAAAGAAATATGAATACAAATATGGTATTCTTTCGGACGATATAAATAAAGTAGCCATAGCCTTTAAAGAAATGCTTAAGATAAGTAATAAGGGTGAGGTCAGCGAGAAAAGAGGAAAGAGGAGCGGTCACTCAAAAGAAGTTTGGGAATTTTACCGGTTGCTTAAGGAAAAGGGCTGTGCAAAGACTGTCTGCGGTAAACTCCCCTTAAATAAGATCCTTCCTGTGGGAAGGGACTTTGGTCTGATATCGGAATCGGAAAAGGACTCGGCTTTAAAAGCAAATTCCACCTTCTTCATAATGGACTCCTTTGATGTTACATCCCTTTACGATGTGATAGGAACACCCTTCGGGCTTACGGTCGAAAAGGGAACGATCCTGACACCTCCCCTTTATAAGAGAGAAGCTTTTACAGTGGGGGCGGACGGCAGTGTACGGATAGAAAGCCCTGAAATAAAGGATCTCACAGTCCGTATCGGAGATCTTTCCTTAAAAGACGGAGAAGAGGGGGTTACCTTCCTGGAAAGACCGAAAAGAAACAGAACCCCTCTCGTCAGGAAAAATGAAAGGACTCTGGATCTGGCGGTGATCGGTAAAAAGGTGGTGGCTGTCAAGAAAAACGGTAAAATGACTGTTCCCGCCGCAGGCTTTGTTATAAGGATAAAAGGAGACCGGCTTTTTTCAAAAGATAATGCAGAGTATGATAAAACAGTAAGAAGTCTGGTAGGAGCCGAGGTTACTTATGCCTGGGAGACAGATGTGAGATTTGCGATTTCTGCGGGGAATTCTCTTGTGATAAATGGAGAAAAGACCACAGGTTTTAAGGCAAAGTATTATAATATCAGATTTCCCTGGAAGGTTAAATATCCCCCTTCATTGTATCCTTTAAACTTTGAAAGGGACAGAGCACCCAGAATGGCCATCGGGGAAAAAGAGTACGGAAAGCTTGTGCTTTTGTGGTTTGAAGGAAAGGGGAAGTTTTCCTATGAAAAGGGTGTGGATTCCTGCGGAGCAAGCCTTAAGGAAATGGCAGACATATGTTCGGAACTCGGGATCAGAAATGCCGTGAACCTGGACGGAGGCGGGTCCGCGCAGATAATGTATAAGGGAAAAAGAGAACTTAAGATATCCGACAGGAATAAAAAGGATAACACAGAAAGTGAAAGGGCGATACCCCTGGGACTCTGTGTGAAATAAAAAAGCCGTCTCCGGTTAATGGAGACGGCATATTTTAAATGTGAAATCTTCTCTGGAATTCTCTGGCCACGGCTCTTCCCTTAAAGATGATGGCGCCCGCAAGTACCGTAATGGTGATGATAAGGCATATGCCCCAGGTCATGGGCATATCTTTACGCAAGGTGTACATCACACTGAAAGGGATCACGCTGAAGAGCAGACCCGTTAACAGGTAGGTCATGGCATTTCCCTGCTTGTCAAGCATGGTAAGGGCAAAGTTCACGACCAGGCTGGCGGCTATGGTGATGGGAAGGATCCAGTCACGGAACAGCCAAAAGAAATCAAAGCAATAAGAGGTTACGCCCAGAAGGACAAGGATCCAGAATACCATCACGGTGACCCTTCTGGCGGATGCGGTTCCGGGTTTAAACTGCTTCATAATGCCAAATTCAAAGGCCACAAGCCACATGGCTATGAACAGGCTCCAGTGAAGGTTTGGAAAGCCCGGAAAACGGATCCCAAGTAAAAGATCAAGACCCAGTCCCGCTATCATGATCGCCCAGACAATAAACAGTTGCACCTTGTACAAAAAGGAACGGAACTGTAAAGAGGGATGTTCGGGAAAATAAGGGCTTTCACCTTCACCGGTTAAGCGGCTTTGACATAAAGGGCATTTGGTGGGGTTTCCGCCCACTTCTATTTTACAATAAGGACATTTCTTCATTATCTGACCACCTCCGTTGCATAAACTCTGATCTCAATACCGGAATCGGCCAGTCCTCTGACAAGGTTCTTTACGACTGCGGTATTTGAATAGGGAGACGAAACACCGAGAGTAAGGTCGTTCTTGTAACTGAAGATAGTGGAAAAAAGGTTACTGGAACTGCAAAAACCGTTGTAATTCTCAATAGCGTCCTCAACTTCGCACGGGGGCTTTTGAATGCCCAGATTGGACAATACCATGGACACTTTTTTATCGGTTATCCGGGTAACGGTCCTTACCACCAGCTGTTTTATGAAAAGAGGTACCGCACGGACGGGAGCCACATATTCCATGGTCTCGTAATTATCCATCTGCTTCTTTATGCTTTCCTCGGACAATTGACTTTTTAGTGTGGAATCAAATTCAAGAGCCAATTCCTCCAGGGTTATATCGCGATCAAATACATGGGTTACATTTACGTTGTTAAAAAAGTTTCTTGCAGTGTGGGAAGGATAATACTTCCTTAAGTTTACCGGAAGAGAGACGGTAACAGGCTTGTTTCTTCTTCTGGGAGGCATTTCATCCCGAATGGCCATCATCCATGCAGCGCCAAGAAAGCTTGTAAGCGAAACACCGATACTTTTTGCCCTGGGAAGGATCTGATCCACAGGCATATGTATCTCGAAAAATTGCAATTGATCATAGGGGAGTTTAAATCCTCCGGGATGATAAGCATTCTTTTTGGAACTTCTGGAAAGGCTCATATTTCCGAAAAACTGGCGATAGCTGTCCTGAGACAGGTCGTCCGCCGAAGCTCCGGAATGGAGCGCCACATCGCCGTATTTTCCGGGATATTTGAGCTTAAGGTAGTGGAGTACCAGGATGTTAAGAAATTCCAGCCCGCCCGTACCGTCCGTAAGAGCGTGGAACAGTTCCAGGTTTATCCTTTTACCGAAATAGGTGACTTTATAATGAAGCATGGCTTTGGCAGGATCATACAGTGGAGGGCAGACGCGGTCACTTTCCTCAGAGACCACGGGTATGATATCCGTGTCTTCTATATAGTGCCAGAATACACCGCGTCTTATGCGCACCTGCACCTGAGGTCTGTCCTGGATAGCCATTAGTACGGCTTCCTGAAGGATAGCCGAATCTATGTCCTCCTTCAAAATGCAGCTTACCCTGAACGAACGTGTGTCCCGCTTTGAAACGGACGCCAAAAAGACCTTGGCCACATTATCTATTCTGTACCAGTTGTTACTTGTCATGTTTTCCCTCAAGTTAATTATAGATTGTTTTCTCTTATCTCTTGTGTTACATAGGCGGCAAGACGCTTCATCGCCTGAGCGGCAAGGGGTAGCGGCATTTGCTGGTATACGTGCCAGCCGTTCTCGTCGATGTCAAGGACCGCTCGTCCGCCTTCTTCAGTGATCCTGTCCTTAAGTCTAACGCTGTCGTCCAGAAGGATCTCGTTCCGCCCTGCCATGATAAATACCGGGGGAAGGCCGTTAAACTGTCCGAAAAGCGGGCTGAATGCCGGATCCTTGGGATCTTTGTTATCCCCGATGTAGGCCTTGGCTGCACCCAGCACGTAATCCTTTGTTAAGATGGGATCTTTTTCCTTATAGATCTCGTAGGAGGTAGCTGTGCCGGTCATGTCGGTCCAGGGACTGAAAAGCAGAAGACCGCGGGGCACGGGCCTGTTTTCGGAAAGCAGCTTTTGGGTCAGGCAAAGAGCCAGATTGCCGCCTGCGGAATCTCCCGCAATAAAGATGTGATCCGGTGCATAGGTTTTCTCGACCAGGTGGTCCCACACAGCCATACAGTCGTTTAAGGCAGCCGGGTAGGGATGCTCCGGAGCCAGTCTGTAATTAATGGAATAGGTGGTAAAACCTGTGGCTAAAGCAAATTTGGAGGCCAATATCCTGGCATAGTCCAGCTTTCCCGTAACATATCCGCCGCCATGGGCATAGAGCACGGCGTAATTGGGATTGTGGGCCAGTTCCGGGCTCACGGCTTCGCATTTTATACCGTTAACCGTAACTGGTCTTATATTTATATCATTTTTGGGAGCAGCCAGACGCCCGGCTCTTTCCATTACCCGGCGATGACGCTTGAGGTCTTCTTCCTCAAGGGAACTTCCGGATATGAAATTTACTACTTTAAGAGCCTTGAGCATGGTGTCATTCAGGTTCTTGAAACCCTGCTGCTTCTTAATGTCTTTATTATCCATTTGAACTCTCTTTACTTGATTTTTGATCCGATCGAATATTACAGATCTGTATTATTATATACCAAACGAGGTATGATAACAAGGACTTCGAACCTACTTGACGGAGTAAAAACAGAAAGTTATAATAAAGGGTGACTTTGTATTTTACCGGATATGATAATGTATGTACTTTTGACAGGTCATATGGCAAGGAGGCATCATTTGGCATATTTAAGGAGTATATTTAACAGGAAAAGCATATTTTGGTTTGTGTGTGCGCTTGTTCTTTGGCTGGCACTTTTCATAGATCTTGTTATCTCCGTAAGAAGCGAAAATTCCTCTTTTTCTTATTCCTTTGCAGGCGATTCGGACAGAGGTTCTCTTCCCGTAGATGTAAGTATAAAGGTATCCCAGTCCTGGGATGATTATATCGGAGATGTACAGATCAAAGGAGCGGAGTATGACGGTACTGTAGTCAACGGATCGGGTAAAGAGATCAGAAACTGGATACTTACAATAAAGCTTCCGGAAAGTGACGGACAGATCGATTCCAGCTGGAACGGGACTTATGAGAAAACCGGTAACGCGATAGATTATTATCCCGATAAGAATGTATATGTCATTGAAAAGGACAGTTTCAGAACTTTCGGTTTCATCCTAAAATCCGCAGAAGTTTATAATGACTTCGCTTTTGATATTTCGGGACAATATGTTACCTATAAAGAAGACTATCCCATGTATTGGGCTATAGTGTATATTACGATCGCATATGCGGTTGCCTTCATAATGTATGCCTCCATGCAAATAAAAATGGAGATGCGAAGAAGAAGCGACGATGAGATAATCAGACAGACCATGATGGTCTTTGTAAACTCCATCGATGCCAGAGACGAGTACACAAAAGGTCATTCCGTAAGAGTATCCGAATATGCTTCGGCACTTGCGAAAGAAATGGGCTATTCGGATGATGAAGTCAGGAAGATCGGATATATAGCTCTTCTTCATGATTGCGGTAAGATCATGATCCCGGGCAGTGTTTTAAAGAAGCCCGGGAAATTAACGGAAGAAGAGAAGCGTGAGATCCGGCAGCACACCGTTATGGGCGGAAAGATGCTGGAGGGCTTCACCTCTTTGGACGGCGCCAGAGAAGGAGCCCTATACCATCATGAGTATTATAACGGAGAAGGATATCCGGAGGGGTTAAAAGGTGAAGAGATACCTAAGCTGGCAAGGATAATATGTGTGGCGGATTCCTTCGATGCCATGAACTCCGACAGATGCTACAGAAAGCATTTGGGAAGAGAGAGGATAGTGGAAGAACTTAAAAGAAATAAAGGTGTTCAATTCGATCCGACCGTGGCAGAATGTATGTTAAAGCTTATAGAAACCGGAAAGGTACATGTAATGGAATGATATTAAAAGATCAAGAGAGAAACTCTTGATCTTTTTTATACTGTTAGTTTCATAAATATTATAAATACCTCTTGACACATTATACTGTGTGACGTATAGTATAACGCGTCAGGTGGTATAGTTGAGTTGAGAATATACAGACCTGTAATTTGAAGAAGGAGGTTTTAATGGAGGCACAATTCAGAAGAGGAATATTGGAAGCGTGTGTTCTTGCAGTTCTTGAAAAGGGCGAATCCTACGGCTATCAGTTGGTCAAGGATGTAAACCGGTTCATAGAGATAAGTGAGTCCACCATGTATCCCATCCTTCGAAGACTTGAACAGACCGATCAGCTGGAGGTCTTCAGTATGGAGCACAACGGAAGGCTCAGAAAGTATTACAGGATCACGGACGAAGGAAGAAAAAAGATCACGGAGTTATTGGAAGAGTGGAAGGAGATCGTTAAGATCTACCGGTTTATAATTAATGAGAGAGAGGGAGACCATGAATAAGCAGGAATTTCTCCAAAAGCTGAAAGATGAGTTGGAAAAACAAAATATCGGAAATGCGGACAGCATGTTGGATTTCTATGATGAAATGATCTGTGACCGAATTGAAGACGGGATGAGTGAAGATGAGGCCGTAGCTTCACTGGAGAGCATTGAAGAGATCGTGGAAAAAGCGGCTATGGAAAGACCGGTAACGGCAATCGTTAAGGACAAGGTCATAAAGAGCCGGGAAAATGCAAAGGCAAAAGGAAACGGCGGCGCATGGATAGTGCTGGCGATCCTGGGATTTCCGATCTGGCTGCCGTTATTGACAGTGTTGTTAAGTCTGTTCGCTGTCCTGTGGATAGTATATTGGGTTTGTGTGCTGTGCCTTATTATAATCGCACTTTGCTTCCCTATCATCGGAGTTTCGGGCGTTTTGGGAACAATACTCGGGAGCTTGGGTTATCTGACATTCCCGGGAATCCTTGTTTCGGTAGGTACGGCAGCGCTATTCATCGGAATAAGCGTGCTTTTGTCAAAGCCTTTTGTGTCCCTGTTAAAAGGGACCTGGAAGTTTTTCGTCTATATGCTGTCAGGACTTAAAAGGCTTTTGTTTGGCGGTATAAAAAGATAATCGTGGGAGAAAAGGAAGAAAAAAATGAGTAAAAGAGTATTATATGGCTTGATAGCCTGTGGTGCAGGGCTTATAATTATATTTATAGGATTTGTTTTGGGAAGGGGAGATAATATGGTATTCGGAAAAAAAGCAAGCTATAACCGGGTTGAGAAAACATATGTCTGCACAAGCGATATAAACGATCTGGTGGCAAATGAGTCTGACATCGATATCGTTATCGGAACGGGAAATGTGGACAAGATCACCATCCGCTATTTTGTGGATGAGGAGATGGAAAAGGTAAATATCGCGGAAAAGGACGGAAGATTGACTTTCGATCGTGAGAACAGGAAAATGTTCTCGTTTAATATTGGATTTGAGCTTAAATCCTATGATACCGAGATCATTTTGCCGGAATCCTTTAACGGAAGGGCAGTCATCGGAACCACTAGCGGAACTATAGAGGCAGAGGATATCAAGGGTACCGGAGTGGTGCTTAAGGCTAATTCGGGGTCTGTCAAGGCGAGGAGGATAGAAGCGGAAGACCTGACGGTGACCACTACCAGCGGGCATATTACCCTGGACAGAGCAGAGGTTAAAAACCGTGTGGATCTGGAAAACAGTTCCGGCGGAATAGGTGCCAACAATATCGAATGTGAAGATATTAAGATCAAGACCACCAGCGGAAGCATAAAGAGTGAGGAGATCACGGCAGAAAATGCGGAGCTTAACAGTTCCTCCGGAAGTATCACGGCGAAGGAATATAAGGTGGACAAGAAAATGCAAATGCATGCCACCAGTGGCAGCTTTCATGTGTATGATTCAAAGATAGGGATCCTTAAATCCGAAAATTCCTCCGGAAGTCACACCTATAACAAGGTTACCGTAGACGAGATCAGTGCGGAAGCAAGCTCCGGCGGTATCCAAATGGAGAAGCTTGACATTAAAAAGACCGGCAACTTTAAGACCACCAGTGGAAGTGTCCACGGAAGTATAGAAGGAAAAGAAAGTGATTTTTCCGTGTTAGTGGATAACACCTCCGGATCCTCCAACCTCAAAAACAGCCGCAGCGGAGAGAAAACACTGGATATCAGCACCACCAGCGGCAGTACCCGTATAAGCTTTACGGATTAAAGGGTAGAGAAAGCCTATGCCTTCGGGACAAAAAAGATAAATATTGACTTTTCTATTTGAACGAAATTTGTTACAATAGCAAACGTAATTTTATTCTTTAAGTTATCTAATACGGAGGTATATATAAAATGGTTAATTCTATTGATGCGGAGGACGATCAGTTCGCCTATCGCTATGACACACAGCTTTTGATCGACAGAAGAGACAAGGATCTCGATGAGGACGAAATCGCGGATTACATCACGGAAAATTTCGAGGGAAACAGCCTGATTGCAGCAGGCGACGAGGATCTCATAAAGATCCATTTCCATACAAATGAGCCCTGGAAGATCCTGGAATATTGCAATACCATAGGCGAGATCTATGATATTGTGGTGGAAGACATGATCAGGCAGTCCAACGGACTTCACGGCTGAGACTTAAGTGGGCTTATCGGATCTGCTCTCGGCACCTGCTTCGATGGACTTAGGAAAATGAAAGATATGTAGACGGAAAAAGCTCTGAAGGCCTGCTTTCGGGGCTTTTTTTATCTGCTGATCGCAAACGGTGATTTTTTCCGAATTTATGGTTGACCTGTGAATATTTATTCGCTAATATGTATACATTACATTGTTTTTTGGGGTCAACCTGAGTGGTGTAAGGAGAAATTGAACAAAAATAGGGAGGCAATTCTATGAAAAAGAACAAAGTACTGATCGCAGCGATCGTAGTTGTTGCTGTAATTGCTGTGATCGCCATTGTGCATGCTGCGGGAACCGATTCCTTTGCAGGCACGGCCTGGGCGCTTCTTCCGCCTTTGGTAGCTATTGCACTGGCACTCATTACCAAGGAAGCTTATTCCTCACTCTTTGTTGGAGTATTTCTGGGGGCTTTCATGGCAGCGGGCTGCTCGGTGCTGGGAACATTGGACACTTTGACAGTTGACGGCTTTTCCGCAGCTATTGCAGATAATGCGGGAATCTATCTTTTCCTGGTGATCCTGGGAATAATCGTTGCCCTTGTAAATAAGTCCGGAGCATCCCGTGCTTTCGGTACCTGGGCACAGAAACACATAAAGACCAAGGCAGGCGCACTTCTTGCCACCTTCGCACTTGGTGTTCTGATCTTCATCGACGACTACTTCAACTGCCTTACGGTAGGTTCAGTAATGGCTCCCGTAACAGACAGCAAAAAGATATCCAGAGTTAAACTGGCTTATATCATCGATGCTACCGCAGCTCCCGTATGTATGATCGCTCCTGTTTCTTCATGGGCGGCAGCGGTTTCGGGCTGTGTGGAAAGTGACACCTATTCCGGTATTGCTCTCTTCGTAGGTGCTATCCCTTACAATTTCTACTCCATCTTCACCTTTATCTTTATCATCGGCCTGGTACTTATGGGATTCGATTACGGTAAGATGAGCGGTTTTGAGATCAAGGCTCAGGAAACGGGGGATCTTAGTATCCTGAATGTAGATATCAACGAAGACAAGAATGTACGTGATGTAGAGGAGAATGGACCTCAGGCGCCGGGAAGAGGAAAGATAATCGATCTGGTACTCCCCATCGTTCTTCTTATAGCTTTGTGTATCTGGGGACTGGTTAGAAAAGGATATCAGTCACTTGGCGGAGAGGGAAGTGTTATAGATGCTTTCTCCAATACCGATTCCTATGTGGGACTTCCCTGGGGCTGTATCCTTGCGCTGGTCATCATCATCATTTATATGATCATCCGTAAGATTGTTTCCTTTGAAGAAGCTATGGAATGCATACCCAAGGGCTTTATCGCCATGGTACCTGCCATCACCATCCTTGTACTTGCCACATCTCTTAAGAACATGACCAACGGTGCACTTTCCGCATCCGAGTTCGTTAAAGCTATGATGGCCAACGCTCAGGGCCTTTCCTGGCTCCTTCCCGCCATCACCTTTGTGGTTGCCTGTGTTATCGCCTTTGCCACCGGTACTTCCTGGGGAACCTTCGGAATCCTTATTCCCATTGTTTCCGCCATCTTCCCGGAGACCAGCTCACTTTTCTTCGTAGGCATATCTGCCTGCCTTGCGGGTGCTGTATGCGGCGACCACTGTTCACCCATTTCCGATACAACGATCATGTCCTCGGCGGGTGCTCATTGTAACCACATCGATCACGTAGAGACCCAGCTTCCATACGCCTTAAGCGTTGCGGGCATATCCTTCGTGACCTATCTTATAGCAGGTATCCTGGATTTTGCAGGCGTTGCCTGGGTGTCCATTCCCGTCGGAGCGGTGATGACGGTTGGATTCCTTTTCGTAATGAAAAAGATATATGCAAAATAGATAAAAGATGTTTAAAAATGGAGATTTTCGGATCTCCATTTTTTATATTTTTTTTCCTTTAATTCTATCATGGTTTATGGTACAGTTTTTTTCATATGAATAAGACCGATGGTCGATCAGGCATATGTTCTGTCGACTTCGGGGCAGGAGGACAACATGGTATCATTTGAAAGCGATTATATAGCGGGAGCACATCCCAAGGTATTGCAGAGACTGGTGGACACCAATCAGGAAAGCCTTTCGGGCTATGGCACCGATAAGTATTGCAGCAGCGCAAAGGAAAAGATAAAGAAGGCTTGTGACGCACCGGATGCGGAAGTGGAATTTCTGACCGGCGGAACCCAGACCAATATGGTGGTCATTTCCACTATGCTGAGAGGTAATGAAGGAGTTATAGCCGCAAAGACCGGACATATCAACTGTCATGAGGCGGGAAGCGTTGAGTATTCCGGATATAAAGTAATGGAAGTGGAGCAGTATGAAGGTAAGCTTAAAGCTAAGGATGTGGATGCGCTGGCTGAAACCTTCTACGGCGATGAAAATCATGAGCATATGGTATATCCCAAGATGGTATATATATCTCATCCCACGGAATACGGTACGCTTTATTCCAAAGCTGAACTGGAAGAACTGGCAGCTGTATGTAAAAAGTACAGCATGTACCTTTTCCTGGACGGGGCCAGACTGGGCTACGGCCTCATGAGTAAGGCAACGGATGTGAGTCTTCATGACATAGCAAAGCTCTGCGACGTGTTCTATATCGGAGGCACCAAAGTGGGCGCCTTGTGCGGAGAAGCCATCGTCTTTAAGAAGGGCTTAAGACCCGAGCATTTCGTAGGGCTTATAAAACAGCGCGGAGCTCTTGTGGCTAAGGGTAGAATGTTGGGTGTTCAGTTTGACGCATTGTTTACTGACGGTCTTTATTTTGAGATCGGAAGACATGCGGAAGAAATGAAAGAGAAACTCAGAAAGCTTTTCATAGATCGTGGGATCAGGTTCTTTATAGATTCCCCCACTAATCAGCAATTTGTTATCCTTGAAAACAGCATGATGGAAGAGCTTAAGAAATATGTGGCTTTCAGCTTCTGGGAGAAGCTTGATGCGGATCATACCGTAGTGAGATTTGCCACCGGCTGGTCTACAACCGAAGAGGACCTTAAGGTGCTGGAGGATGCATTAAATAAAGTAATGTAAAAAAACAGGACGTCAAAAAGGTAAAATACCTTTTTGACGTCTGTTTTGTTTTTATTCTACCAGATTATTTATCCAGATACGTTTCCTTAATAAGATCGCTCCCAGCGCTACCTTAAACAGATCCGCCGCCTGTACACAGATGTACAGGGGAAGGATGGGCATTGCTGTAAAGGCGCTTAACGCAAAAGCTATGGGGAAGGAAACCAGCAACACAAACACCGAATCGAAGAAGAAGGTGATGATGGTCTTTCCGCCGGATCTTAGTGTGAAATAGGACGCATTCAGAAAGGCATGTATGGGAAGGCAGCATCCGTTGATCCTCAGGAGATTTGCGGCAAGCTCCTTTATCTCCGGTTCAGTATTATAAAGCTCGGGGAAAAGGGGAGCGCAGATAAATTCTATGCCTCCGAATACCACGCAGATAAGCACTGCCGTGGTGATCAGTTTTCTGTCCGTATCCACCGCTTCGTCGTTCTTGGAAGCACCCAGGAGATTACCGATTATAATGGCTATAACGGATCCCATGGAGATGACCATTACATTGAACAGGTTAAATATTGTGTTTGAAATGTTTACCGCAGCCACCACATCCAATCCTCGTGTGGAATAGCGCTGGGTAAGTGCAGACATTCCGAGAGACCAAAGGAATTCATTGGCAAAGAGAGGGGTTCCTCTGTAAAGGATCTTCTGTACCAGCTCCTTAGGGATGGCAAGGGACTTGTAAAGGCCTTTTATAAACGGACACTGTTGCGAATGGGTATGCGTCCATATCAGTATTATCAAAAATTCCACAAAACGGGCAATGATCGTTGCAATGGCTGCACCCACTACTTCCAGGCGGGGAGCGCCAAAGTGGCCGAAGATCAGGATATAGTTAAGGGCCAGATTTAATACGGTGGCTGTAATGCCCGCGATCATAGGAACCGTGGTCTGCTCCGTCTCGCGGAGGGTTCCGGAATAGGCATTGGTGAAGGCAAAAGGAATGAGTCCGATCAGCATTACCACAAGGTAATCCCTGGCATGGCCGAAAGTGGCCTCCATGTCCAGAGCGGCATCGGTTTCCGTCATGAACAGGTGGATCAGGGTATCACCCTGAAAATAGAAGATGAGCAGTCCCGCCACCAGAATGGCTGATGCTATCATGAGCTTAAACCGCATGGTTGCCCGCACACCTTCGTGATCACGTTTTCCGTAGTATTGCGCCGTAAATATGCCGGGGCCGGAAATGGCTCCGAAAATGGCCAGGTTGAACACAAACATGAGCTGATTGACAATGGAAACACCTGTCATCTGCTCCGTTCCGATGGCGCCTACCATAATGTTATCCAGAAGTCCCACGAAGTTGGTGATCATGTTCTGGATGATAATGGGGATGGCTATCCTTAATACGTTTTTGTAAAATCTCTTATCTCCGAAATACTTTTCCATATAAACCTCTTTTCAAGCAGTCAGAGGATTATAGCATAGGAAAATCGCAAAGTAAAGAAAAAAAGGAAAATGCAAAATGAACCTGGGGGACGGGGTTAGGGGTTCAAAAAAATACAAAATAAGGCTTTTCAAAAGAAAAGTTTTATTGTATGCTGTAACAGTACAACAATTGATAAAACTAATTAAGGGGGCGAGCTCAAAAAGGCAATAAATGGGTTATATGAAATATATTCATTTATAATTGCGAAGAAACGGGTAATGATAAAGGCTATAATACAGAAAATATGTTATAGGGATTATGACAACACAGATGAACTAGAACATGATCTGACAGGGAGTAAAAAGATGAAAAGAAGTATTATTAAGCTGCTGCCGACGATGCTGGCACTTATTCTGGCAATAGGATGCGGCAGGGAAAATGAAAAAGCAGGAGCGGGTATCACCAATACGCCTATCCCGACTTTTACACCCACCGCTACGGCGACGGCTACACCCACCGCCACTGCCACACCTACTGTAAAACCCACAGCTAC
>JAFSWD010000204.1 GCA_017444675.1 Lachnospiraceae bacterium | reverse complement strand
GGGCGCAAGATGAAGGCAAACTCACTCTCACCGCCACAGGGCAAAGGAATGGTTCAGGTTCCTGCACCATTGACATAAGGTGATGGGACTTAGATGCCGAAAAATACAGATGCCGAAAATTTATAGATGTCAAGAATTGCAGATGTCGTAAATTGCAGATGCCTGACATTACAGATCCCGGATAATAAGTGAACCTTGTTTTTGGGGAAAGAGAGACAAAAATGTTTAATATAAAAGAATTTACAGTTGAAGATCTTTTAAAGGGGTGCGTTACAGATAACACAGCGCCCCGTTTTGCATGGTCCTTTGAAAGCGATGTAAAGGGTGTGCGCATAGTCAGCCAGAAACTGACAATCGGCAGTTTTAAAAAGGAAATTCTAGAGGATCAGTTTTTTATCTATGATGGCCCTGCGCTAAAGCCCCGCACTGTATATGCGGCTATTTTAACCGCAAAGGCTGATAACGGAGAAGAGGCAAAGGCTGAGATTACGTTTGAAACTGGGAAGATGGGTGAAAAGTGGTCGGGAAAATTCATCACTGACGGTGACTATGCTTTTACCGAGAAAAAGGTTTCTCCAAAGGTTATGGTATTTAAAAGGTCCTTTGAGCTTAAAAAAAAGACGGTTAAAAAGGCAAGACTTTACGCCACAGCCATCGGAATGTACAGGATGGATTTAAATGGCAAAAAGGTCGGAAATCTTTTCCTCACTCCCGGGTTTACCTCCTATAAGACAAATCTTCAGTACCAGACCTATGATGTCACAGAGCTTTTAAAGGAAAACAATACGCTTGTGGCCACTGTTTCCGGAGGCTGGGCCGTGGGCTCTTTTGTCTACTCCAGAGAAAACAGGGTGACTGCCGATAAGCAGAGCTTTTTGTGCGAGATTCGCATTGAATACGAGGACGGAGAAGAAAGCGTTATTGCAACAGGCAAGTCCTGGGATGTTTCAATGAACGGCCCGGTGCTGATGGCGGATATATACGATGGCGAGGAGTACGATGCAACGGTAAATGAGAACACTATGTTCTTCAAACAGGTAAGCGAAAGTAAGCTTTCATTTACGCCTGATCTTTTGGCGGACTACAGTTCTCAGGTAAAAGAGCATGAGACTTTTGAGGCGGTGTCTGTAAACAAAATCGGGGATGAGCTCATCTACGACTTTGGACAGAACTTTGCAGGGCTGGTGCACCTTGAGATTGAAGGAGAAAAAGGACAGGAGATAATCGTGCGTCATGCCGAAGTTCTTCATCCTGACGGAAGCCTCAATACGGATTTTCTTCGTTCTGCCAAGGCGCAGATCCGCTATATTTGTAAGAACGGACACCAGGAGTACTATCCCTCTTTTACCTACATGGGATTTCGCTACGTCAGCGTAAAGGGAATAGAGCCTTCCAAGGTAAAAGTAACTGCAAGAGCGCTCTATTCCGACGTCAGGGACAACGGCTCTTTTACCTGCTCAAATGAGATGATAAACAGGCTTCAGGAAAACATCAGGTGGGGAGCAAAGTCAAACTTCGTGGACATTCCAACGGACTGTCCGCAGAGGGATGAGAGAATGGGCTGGACCGGAGATATAGCTCTTTTTGCAAGGACAGCTGCCTACAACTACGACATGGGAAGGTTCCTTAAAAAGTGGCTCAAAGACATGAGAGCAGAGCAGGGAAGGGGCGGCGGAATTCCCAATACCATTCCCTCATGCGGCTTCGGATTTCCTGTGACCATGCCCCTTATGGCAATAGACTTCTGGGGCGATGCTTCGCTCATGGTTCCTTATGCTGAGTACCTGGCCCGTGGCGATATAAGAGTCCTTACAGATAACTATGGGATGATGAAAAAATATGTGAATGCCTGCAGATTTTGGGCGGGACTTCTTAGCTTCGGAAAAAGAAAGTATCTGTGGAATACACTGCCGGTCTTTCATTTTGGCGACTGGGTAGCTCCTGATGCGCCGAAGATGAGCCAGTGGCAAAAGAGAGCAAAGTGGACAGCCACAGCAAGCCTTGCCAATACATCAATGCTTTTGTCTAAGATCGCAGAAATCCTTGGGAAAAAGAAAGATGCGCTGGAGTACAGAAAGGTCTCAGAGGGCGCAGCAGAGGCTTACAGAAAATATTTAACCGACGGCAACGGCAGGCTTAAGAATGAGTTTCAGACTGCCTATGTACTTCCAATCTTTTTTGATATGTTCAAGGGAAAAGAGAAGCAGAATGCAGCAGACAATCTGGCAAAGATGGTAAGGGATAACGACTACAGGATCGGCACGGGATTTCCCGGAACGCCCTACATTCTTTTTGCTCTTGCAGATAATGGACACAGGGATGAAGCCTTCAAGATGCTTTTGTGCGATAAATGCCCGTCCTGGCTCTATGAAGTCAGAGTGGGCGCGACCACTATCTGGGAGAGATGGGACGGTCTTGACGAAGAGGGCAACTGCCCTATCGGCGATGACGGGACAGGCAGCATGATTTCCTACAACCACTATGCATCAGGTGCTGTGGGCGACTTTTTCTACAGAAGGATTGCGGGGATTGAGCCTCTTTTACCGGGGTACAAGTCATTTCGTATAAAGCCTGTGCCGGGCGGAGCTCTTACAAGTGCGGAAGGGAAATTAAGAACGCCCTACGGCGAGATCATAAGCGCCTGGAAAGTGGAAGATAATAAATTTACAATTGATGTTAAGGTGCCGGTAGCTACTACTTGCACGCTGTTTCTCCCCGACGGTACAGAGAAAACCCTAGTGAGTGGGGAGTACACCGAAACGTGCATGCTATCAAATTAATGAAAAAGAATATGCATTGTGTTATGACAAACAACTGATTCCCTTGTAATGTGCCATATACAAGATAAAGATATATGCGAATCATTGTGAGGAGCAGATGAAACATTC
>JAFSWD010000203.1 GCA_017444675.1 Lachnospiraceae bacterium | reverse complement strand
TAGGCATTTCTGATACGTTGGCTTCGCCTGTCAGGATCTTGACAGCCATATTGCCGGTAACCTTGCCTAATTCGTAGTAGTCAATTGTAAGAGTAGCTACGCCGCATGCAGCGCAGATGCCTTCTTCAGCTGCGAAGATAGGTGTCTGTGCAGGACGGGCCACGCCGTCGATAGCTTCTGCGCAGGAAGCTGCAGTGTTATCTGTAGGAATGTAAAGTACATCACAGGTTTCGCAAGCGCTTGTAACTACCATCTGGATATCGTTACTGTCTGCAAATGTATACTCTTTATACTTGATACCGAGGCTGTCAAGAGACTTCTCGATAACGGTAACCTGATACTTGGAGTTTGCTTCGGCCGAGCAGTAAAGGATGCCAACCTGCTTAACGTTCGGGAAAAGCTCCTTGATCATGGATGCCTGCTTGTCAAGAGGAGCAAGATCGCTGGTACCGGAAACGTTATATCCTGTTGATCCGTTGAAATCCTTGATCTCAAGTGCTGTAGCATAGTCTGTGATAGATGTTCCCAGGATCGGGATCTTTGTGGTTGCTGCCGAAGCTGCCTGAAGAGGAGCTGTAGCATTAGCCATGATAAGATCATAGTTATTCGCAACAAAGTTATTCACGATAGTAGCACACGTAGGGCTGTCGCCTGCAGCGTTCTGCTCATCAAAGATTACCTTGTCTCCCAGAAGCTCTGTAAGAGCATCTCTGAAACCTTCTGTTGCAGCATCCAATGCGGGATGCTGAACAAGCTGGCAGATACCGATGTGATATTCATCCTTCTTCTTGGAACCGCAGCCTGCAGTAGCAAAACATCCCAAAACCAAAACCATTGCCATTGCTGTGGCAAGCGCTCTTTTAATGTTCTTCATGATTATCCTCCCTATAAAAAGAACTATCGGGATGAATTCACCCCGCCTTACGGCAATAACGATCTTCTGTATTAATCGTCCCTTTAAAGCGTTGACGCTTTAATGCCGTAAAAGTATGAAAAAGTATACTCTCATTTAATGGTAGTGTCAAGAGTATAAAAGTACCTTTTTTTCGCAAAATTTGACATACTCATATGAATAAAGCCATAAAAATTCCCTTACCCCAAAACAGGGATAAGGGAATAAAATGTATGTGATCTGTCTTCTATCTGTTACCGGGCACAAAGGGCTTTAAACGATAGCCCAGTGCCAATGCCAGTGTTATTTTTATAAGATCCGGTATTATGAAAGGGATCACGCACCAGGAAAGACATGTGGCAAGGCTCAACGCTCCCTTTGAATGGGTATAGACTACCATGAACCAGGCTGTTCCGAAAGCATAGCAGACTATAAGTCCGATGATCATTTCACAAAAAGGTATAAGAAGCTTTGTGATCTTATTACGTTTTTCCGTATTAAGCAGAGGCTTATACAAGGCCCACATCACCAATGCGGAAAACAAAAATCCTATTATATAGCCGCCGGTAGTTCCGATCAGCACACCATAGCCGCCCTTAAATCCGGAAAATACCGGTAATCCCACGGCTCCGAGCAGTATATAGATAAGTACCGCTATTGTTCCTCTTTTTCCCCCGAGAAGATAAAAGGCAATAAACACTCCGAAGGTCTGTAATGTAAAAGGTACCGTGCCCGGTACAGTGATCCAGGCACAAATGGCCATAAGCGCCGCAAATGCACCTATGAGCACGAGATCTATGGTTTTTAATCCTGTTCTGTTTTTCATTTGATCCTCACCTCAATTTTTATAGGATCAGTAGCCTGCACTCCGGATGTGCCGCACTTAAGATCCGGGTGGGATTATAAAACATAAAAGCAGAATTGTCAACCTTGTTTTGTATTCAGGTTGACAATTCTGTTCATCATAACTTTATACTGATCTCTCCGCTGGAAAGGAAGGCTTCAGTTCCGTCCTTATACCGTACATGAAGATGACAGTCGTCATTAACTCCCAGCACATGGGCATGCACTCTGTCCGGCGCATCCTTATCTCTTTCAAGCGCCTTGTGCTCCGCAGTGACCACCGTCACATCCCGTCCTATGCAAAAGCATCTTTTCTTATAATCCTCAAGATAGGCTTTCTCCGGCATTGCCCTGTAAAAACTCATGAATTCATTGATCAGCGCCGCTGCCAGGTCATTCTTAAGGTTTTCTCTTTTGTTTCCCTTTTCATAGACTGCTCCCGCCACATCTTTAATATCTTCCGGAAAACCTTCCTCCGGTTCATAGACATTAATGCCGATACCCACTATGCAATATTCCAAAGTCCCGCTTTCAACCGAAGTCTGAGCCTCCGTCAATATCCCGGACACTTTCTTTCCCCGCATCCAAATATCGTTGACCCATTTTATGCCTGTTTCCATTCCCGTGACGCTTTCAACGGCTTTAGCCTCCGCCACCGCCGCCACTGTGGTAAGTGAGGCTGCCTTTGCCAGCGGAAGATCCGGATGTAAGAGAAAGCTCATATACAGTCCGCTGCCTTTGGGAGAGAAAAAGCTTCTGCCCTTTCTCCCTCTTCCCGCAGTCTGTTCCTCCGATATAACTGCCATGTCCCGGGTTTCTCCGGATAAGGCATATCTTTTCAAAAGACTGTTGGTGGAATCTATGCTCTTATATACTTCCAGTTTAAGTCCCTGTTTTTCGGTCTTATTCATTATATATGCGGCAGAAAGCTCATCTGCGGAGGTTTTTAAGATATAGCCCTTGTTTCTGATACCCTCCACTTCGTAACCGCGGCTTTCCAGGTTCTTAACAGCCTTCCACACCGCATTTCTGGAGCAGCCAAGCTTTCCCGCCAGTTCTTCCCCGGATATGGGTCTGCCCTTATTCTCTTCCAACTCTATTAAAACCTGTTCCGCAACAGTCATGATCTATCCTTTCCGATGTAATAGTTGCCCAGTCACCTGTAATAGCACGTAAATATTAGCACGTAAAACGGGATTGGTCAAACCTTGCTCCCCTCTTTTTGCCTATGCCCGGTTCAAAAATTTACTTGCCATAAACCTTTGAGCCGTGATATAATTCACGTTAAACGAAGATGAAAGAAAAAGAAATTTTAGGCCGTCAGGCGGAAAGGAACGAAAATGAAGAAATTTCTTAAATTCTTAGGCGGATTAACCTCCATCGCCGCCGTAGGTTTCGGAGCATATTGCGTATACAAAAAGGTAAAAGAGACCAAAGAAGAAGAGGATGACGATTTCGATGACCTCTTTGATGACGAAGAACTGGACGAAAACAGATCAAACCGGGAATATGTTTCCATAAACATTACAGGTGACGAAGACAAGGAAAAGACTGAAACAACAGATACCAAAGAAGCCGAATGAAGTCCGTGCTCCAAAGTAAACGAATAATTCGTACCCCGATCCTTAAGATCGGGTTTTTTTATTTGTCTGAACAGCCATAAACTGTTATAATACCGACATTGAATACTATTTCAGATTCAGGGGGTAAATATTATGTATGACTATCTGATAGTCGGTGCCGGTCTTTACGGCGCTGTTTTTGCAAGACTTGCCGCAAATGCAGGCAAAAAGGTTCTTGTGATCGACAAAAGAAGCACCGTGGCCGGTAACATCTATACCGAAAAGCAGGAAGGTATCAACGTTCACATCTACGGAGCTCACATTTTTCACACAAACAACAAGGAAGTATGGGACTTTTTAAACGGCTTCGCCACTTTTAACCGTTTCACCAACAGCCCCGTGGCCAATTATAAGGGAGAACTCTATTCTCTTCCCTTCAACATGTACACTTTCAACAAGATGTGGGGTGTTGTAACTCCCGACGAAGCTGCCGCAAAGATCGCAGAACAGCGCAAGGTGATCAAGGGCGAGCCCAAAAACCTTGAAGAACAGGCCATTTCCCTGGTAGGCAGAGACATTTATGAGAAGCTTATAAAGGGCTATACCGAAAAACAATGGGGAAGAGACTGTAAAGACCTTCCGGCCTTTATAATAAAGCGCCTTCCCGTGCGCCTCACCTTCGACAATAACTATTTCAATGCTCTTTATCAAGGCATACCTATCGGCGGCTATACAAAGATGATCGAAAACATGCTTGAGGGCATAGAAGTAAGGCTTAATACGGATTATCTCAAAAACAGGGAAGAGCTTTCCACACTTGCCGAAACAGTAGTTTACACAGGTCCCATAGATGCCTATTTCAACTATTCTCTCGGAACTCTGGAATACCGTTCGGTGCGTTTCGAAAACGAAACTCTGGATAAACCCAATTTCCAGGGTAATGCCGCAGTCAATTACACTGACCGTGAAACTCCCTGGACCAGGATCATCGAGCACAAGTGGTTTGAATTCGGCAAGGACGAGCAGGGAAATGACCTTCCCAAGACGGTCATCAGCCGTGAATACAGTTCCGAATGGAAGCCCGGCGACGAGCCCTATTATCCCGTAAACGATGAAAAAAACGGAGCTCTTTACGAAGAGTATAAAAAACTCGCCGAAAACGAGAAGAAGGTTATCTTCGGTGGTCGTCTCGGCGAATATAAATACTATGATATGGACAAGACCGTTGAAGTTGCCATGGCTAAATTCAAAACCCTTGGCCTTAACTGATCCTGCAGTCTGTCCGGTCTGATCCTTATTTTATCCAATCATTCAGCACCTTGATGAGTCTTTCCAATTCCAAAGGCTTAGCAAGGTGCTCATTCATTCCGGCATTTCTTGCCGCCTGAACATCCTCCGCAAAGGCATTGGCTGTAAGGGCTATGATCGGTACATTTTTGGGGTAATCCCCCGCAAGTTTTCTGATGGCCATAGCCGCTTCATATCCGTTCATTACAGGCATCTGTATGTCCATAAATATGATGTCGTAATAACCGGCTTCAACGGATTCCATCTTTTCCAAAGCTTCCTTACCGTCCTTTACACATTCGACTACTATCTTGGTCATTCCTATGAGTTCGACGGCTATTTCCCTGTTTATCTCATTGTCTTCCACCAGGAGGCATCTCTTGCCCTCAAATTCAGTTACGAGAGGCAGATCACTTTCCTCTTCCGTCTCCTCCTCTTCCGCCGTCTTTAAAACCATGGTTACAAAGAAGGTGGTTCCTTGGTTCAGCTTACTGGAAACCCTGATATTACCGTTCATCATTTCAACGAGATTTCTGGTGATGGCCATTCCCAGACCTGTACCCTGGATGTTTTCAATGCGTTCGTCATCGGTGGCTCTGGCAAAGGGCTGGAAAAGGGATTCCTGAAATTTCTTGCTCATACCTATGCCATTGTCCGCAACCACAAATTCCAACATGGTAAATCCGGGTCTGTCTATATCTTTTTCCGAAAGGGTTATATTGATCTTTCCGTTTTCAGGAGTGTACTTAAATGCATTGCTGGTAATATTGTTCATTATCTGCCTGATACGTCCCTTGTCGCCTATTACCTTGGGATGGTCGATATTGGATCCCTCCACTTTGATCTCCTGATGTTTGGCTTCGGACTGGGTTTCTGCAATAATGGAAAGACCGTCCAAAAGTTCCGAGATCTCGATCACTTCCTCCTGAAGGAAGGTTTTTCCCGCCTCTATCTTACTCATATCCAGCACATCGTTAATAAGATCCAGGAGCTGGCCGGAGGATATGGCTATCTTTCTGATACAATCCTTTATTCTTTCCTTATCCTCTATATGGCTTTCGGCGATCCGGGTCATTCCCACTATGACATTCATGGGAGTCCTGATATCGTGGGACATATTGGCCAGGAAGGAGCTCTTGGCCGAATTTGCTTTTTCCGCGTTGGTATATGCTTCCATTAAAGCATCTCTGCTTCTTTCATCCTGAGTCTTTATGAGGCTGATGTCTTCGGCGCATATCAGGGCCTTTTTCACCGATCCCCTGTTTTTCTCTAAGGGAACGATAAACATTTTTTCCCATTTGGAAGGCATTCCCGTAAGATGATATTCAAAAGCATAGTAAGAATCTCCGGATTCAAGAGACTGCTGTATGGTTTCCGCTCTTGTGGCCAGCATTATCGTTCTCTTCGCTTTAAGATCAAAGCCAAGACCGCTTAAATAATCCACCAGATCGCTGTATTTCCCGGTAATGGGCAGATTACCATCCATGGAATCCGTTACCGTGATAAACCTGTATGTATCTTCTTCAAAATCCACCTCGATAACCTTGGTAAACAGGTTTATGATGGCAGAGATGATATTATCGGAAATGGCATTTTTCCTTTCCAGATCCTTACTCTTCTTTCTCTCATAAAAGAGGATAACAAGAAGATAAAAGGCAATGCTTCCGATACAGATAAACTGAAGTACCGCAAGAGAACGGTAGCTTTCCGTAAGGATGTGCCCTGTGATCTCTTCCGGTATTATCTCGGTGATTATCCATCCTGTATAAGGGCAGATGGTATATTTCACATAATCAAAGCCGTTATTGGTGGAAAGCTGGAAGCATTCCGTATCCTCAGCTCCCGGAAACTCATAATCATTTTCTATCTGAAGATATCTTCCGCTCTCAAAATAGTCTTTTAGATTTTCTCTTTTTACATCACAGCCGTAACAGGATATTATATTTCCGTCAGCTGTGGAGACAATGGCTCTCACAGGCATTCCGTAATAAGTTCCCACCAGAAAATAGCCGATGTTCACACTGTCATAGCCTCCGATCAATATACCCTGCACTTTGCCGTCGCTGATGATCGGAGCATAGGCGATCAGATAATCCTTCCCATCCATAGGGCTGTCAAATATCAATTGAAAGCCATTTTCCCCCTGCATTCCTTTATAATAATAATCCGTATTCCCTGCCTTAAATCTCGCACCGTTACCGGTGATCACATTACCCTCTGTATCGCAGAAGCCCATAACGGTAAATGAAGAATCCGCATTGATCCCCTTAAGCTTGTCGATATCCACTTGGGCTCCGGTCCATTCAGCCGATTCGATCCTTGCCCGGATATCAATGGCATTTTTCGCTCCCGAGGCTATGCTGTCAAAAAGTATGGCCTTGCTGTAACCGTCGTTCTGCAAAAACAGATCCATATCATCTATGGTCTTTCCTCTGGTGATCCCGGAATAGACCCCCATGGTTATGGTTATGATCACAAGCACCACAAGAAGAAGAGCTATATGTATCTTGCTCCCGCCTTCTATTTCCTTTTCCTCATTTAAAAAGCCTGTATATTCGTCCATATATTAGCCTCTTATCCCTTTCGGGCATAAAGTCCCAAACGTATTTTATACTATAATATACAACAAAAGTCGGGCGTCAAGTCTTTTCCTTAACGCCCGTTTCTTTTATTTTTCAAAAAGGCTCAGATCTATGCTGTCTCCCATGGTCCAATAGCCCATATTGTTGGGATGAAGATAATCATTTTTTAAGTCTTCCTTCATTGTATCGGTCTTGATCTCGTCTCTCATAGTAGCATCAAAATCGATGACTCCGTCAAATCCGGAGATGTCTGAACGGATCCACGCGTTTACATCCGTACGTATCTTTTCATGTAATATCGAGTAATAGGAATTCCCTTTGATAGGAGTGAGAGTTCCTCCGTAAACCTTGATGCCCTGCTCATGGGCGGCATCGATCATATCCTTCAACCCGGAGATCACCGCGTCGGTGGTAGCTTCGGATCTGGCATATCCTATGTCATTGATACCAATAAGTATGATCACATAGGCCACACCGTCGTGTTGAAGCACATCTCTCTCAAATCTGTCTTTTCCCGCCTGACCGTTGCCTCCGTATATGGAATTACCACCTATACCCGAATTGAGCACTGCCACCGTCTGAGTACTTTCATTTTCCCAGAGTCTCACCGCAAGTATATCGCTCCATCTGTTATAGGAATTGGTCACAACGCCGTATCCGTCCGTGATGGAATCTCCGAAGCAGACCACTGCCCTGCAGTCCTTGTGAGTGTAAACATCCACATCCGAGAGGAAATACCAGGAAGTCTTGGTCTTGGCATATAAAAACGCGGTATCTGTAAGATGACTGCCTTCAAGGAGATAGTTGTTGGACCTTGAAGCGGTATGGCTGGTAATGGTTTTGGGTACATTACCGAATTCCGTTGTAACGGAAAGGTAGTCCAAAGCCAGAAGCGTAAAATCAATGGGATCGCAGGTTACCGTCTGCCCTGCGGGAACGGTCACACTCTCACTTCCCGAAAAAGTCAGTACCTTGTCTGTTTCCGGCATGATCTTCGAAGTACTTGCGTTACAAGCGATCGCTATATGTACGCTTTTGATCTCCAGGTCCGATTCCCCGAACAGATTGGAAAAAGTGATCCTTATCCTGTCTCCTCCGATGGAAACGCGGACTATCTGCCTGTAGGTGTTATTGGCAAGTCCGGGAGCAGGAGGCATTGTGTCATTGCCGGGAACCAGCTGTGCGCTTGCCCATGTACCCACCCATTTTTCCGATTCGGGTGACGGAGTGCTGGTGGCTCTCGGTGTAGGCGAAGGTGTGTCTGTAGGCGAAGGTGTGGATGTGTGCGTAGGTCTGGGTGTATTGGTAGGCCTGGGTGTATTGGTGGGCGACGGGGTAGCCGTAGGTTTTGGCGTGGGTGTCGCCGTGATTATGTAGGGTGTAGGTGTGGGTGCGGGTTCAACGTTTTTTGTTCCGCAGGCTCCAAAGGAGATAAATCCCAGTGTTGCAACCGTTACAATCAGTGTTTTAAGTGTTCTCTTCATCTTGATGTCCCTCTTTTTTATAACTTCTATTCCCTAAAAGAAAAGACCCCTCTATTCAGTGATCGGTCCGTCGGCGAAAAGACAGGTGGTCAGTTCGTCAAAGTCCGTTTCTGCTTCTTTACCGTAAACATAGTGATCCGAAAAATCCAAAAATCTTACCACATCCTCATCTGTTACCATATGACCTGTGGGATGGATATTAAATACCACATTTTCCTCTTCTCCGAGAGCGGTAAATATCTTTTTGGCTTCTTTATAAGTCTCCCACATGGCAGGAGGATTGGTCCAGTCCTCATAAAGATAGGAGGAGGTTATAAACATATATCTTCCCTGTCCCGCATACATGGCGGAAAGAAGATTCTGATCCACAGGCAGCTTATCTGCTTTTGTAATCTTCTTAAAATTATCGTTAAACCAATGTCCTTCGGCTCCTGACTGGAGACTGGACAAGGGTTCGTTCTGACCGAACTTGTGTCTGCTCTCTCCTCCGACGGAAGAAAGGTCATAAACATCACCTTCGGAAACGTATCTGAACATAGCCATACCGCCGGCTCCCGAACAGGTGGGAACAGAGATCTTTATTCTTCTGTCAAAGGCTCCGGCTACCGCAGTGGCTTTACCGTAACGTGAAACTCCCGTGATTATGGAAACCGTGGGATCTATACCGTAGATCTCGCCCATTCCCTGTTCGAGCGCATCTATGACTTTACTGAAGCCCCAGCCCCAGGCAAGAAGAGCTCCTGTCTGTTCCTTCCATGAATCGCCGTAGGGATAGATATTATAGAAGGCTCCCTTTCTTAAGGAATTATCCGTGGCCAGATCGGTGGGATTAAAGGTGATCACCGCATATCCTCTGTCATTGGCATATTGGGTCTGTTCAAACCATCCGAGAGCTATGATGAAGGGCCATCCCTTTTCCGGTTTTTCAACCTTAGTCTCATCGGGAACGGAAACAGTGATATTAAAGCTTCCTTTTTTTCCTTCTCTTTCGACGGTTATGGAAGCTCTGTCCGCTTTTGCGTCATATTTGAGAGTCTCCCCTTCCCCGTCTCTGTATACTCCGTAAACATAATATTGGTAAAGATCGGAGATCTCCTTAAGTCTTTTTTCCCAATCTTCTTCTATCTTTACTTCACTTCCGTCCGCAAACAAAAAAGGATCCGGATATTCTTCAAAAGAAGGGAGAAGTGAAGCAGATACCATACCGCTTCCGTCATTCAGTTTTTTAAGACTTCCCTTTAATTCTTCCAGCATATCTTCATACTCCTTTGCGGTACCCTTCTTTTCAATAAGGGCTTCAGCCTTTTTTATGGTATCAAGTACCACTTCCGGATTTGCATACGGTTCCAGATTATAGTTTTTTGTCAGATTGATATAACCTGCAAGTCTGTCATAAGCCGCATTTTGTGCCTTTGTGGCCTCATCCGCCTGAGTAGGTACGGGTGTAGGAGTTTCAACCGGCTTTTCGGTGGGTGTTGCGGTTACGATATAAGGTGTGGGCGTTGTTGGCTGCACCTTATTCTCTCCGCCGCATCCTGCAGCCATCCCCAACAAAAGACACAGTAAAAAAATGTTTTTCCTTTTCATGGATAACCCCCTTTATGC
>JAFSWD010000202.1 GCA_017444675.1 Lachnospiraceae bacterium | reverse complement strand
TCATATCTCCCACAGCGACCGCATCCGTCATATCAAAGATGACCGCTCTGAGTTCCTTGGTGCACACTGCTTCTATATCCTTCTTTTCCACCGAATCCCTGTCAAGAGCATAAAACCCAAGTTTCTCTATCTCTATCTTCAGGTTTTCCATGTTTATACCGGACCATTCCAGAAGGAATTTGGCTGTAGCTTCACTGATGCCCTTTCCCAGGCTCCGGAATTCCGTAGCTATCCAGAGTATCAGATCTCTTTCATCCAGTTCATTCATCTCGCAGGCATAGCCCTGCTCTTTTACCGCCTTAAAGAGTTTTCCTCTCTTATCCACCTCATCTTCCACGAATATTACCGTGGTGGTATCCGGGATAAGACTTATGTATTCCGCGAGCCCTTCTTTTCCTTCACTCTTCTTTTCGGGCTTATCTTCCGTTTCCTTTTTGGATGCTTTAAACTTACCGCTTCTGTTAACAAGGATACAGCGCCTGTCCGCAAAGAAAGGCATGGTATCACACATGCCGCGAAACTCGTTAAGGTCAAAGGAATCTCCCTGTATAACGGTCATGTTCATGGAATCATCCTCGGGGAGGATCCCCTTTTGAAGCTTATTTGCATAGAGCCTCTTAAGATAATTCTCTTTGCCGTAAAGAAGATAGACCCTTTTATATTCACCTGTCTTAATATCGTTCTTTATATTTTTCATGAGGATGATTATACCACATTTAAAAAATGATTTCCTTCTCTTTTTTCTTATTTCAGATAAAAAATCCCGCGGCTTAAAAAACCGCGGGAAACGTAATTTTTTAGAACATGGTATTAAAGAACTGTGAAAAATTATTATTGTTGTTGTAATTACCTGTATTATTGTAGGTGGAAGCAGCCGTAGCTTTACCTGTACCGGCAGAAGCCGACGCATTTATCTTTCCTATCTTGTACGCAGCCTGGTATCCGAAGCTTCCGACACCATTAAACATGGAGGATTTTGATGTGGAATAGGCATTATTCCACTTGTCCTCATCAAAGGTGATCTTATTATCCGTACCCAGCTTCATTCCAAGCTCATTCAGCATGCCTGCATTCTTCTTCATGTAATTCACAAGTCCGAGAGTATCTTTAAGAACGCTCCGGCGATTTACATTTACCGAATTCTCGATCAGGGAATTGTACCCTTCCACAAAACTCTTGGCTGCAGAAAGTGAATCTTCCGAATTTCCTTTATCCGAAAAGTCGGTTCTTCTGAGCCTGCTTACGGAATCTTTAAGAGAAGAAGCATTTCCGGATACAGTTTTCAGATTGGAAAGTTCATTGGAAACCGCATCCGTAGCCGAAGAAGATCCGGTATTGCCGTATTTTTCGTAATAGGCGGACAACAGTCTCTTGTATGTTCCCTTTTTGATCATGTTCAGATCACTGAAGGTGTTCTCTCCCAAAGCCGAAAAAATATCGTTCGTCTTGCTTTTGGATGAAGTCCCGGATGAAGAATTATCAAAAAGCGAGTTTAAGGAAGCTGCCGAACCGTACCTGTCAGCACCTCCGTTATATAATGCTTTATAAATATTTGCGTTTGAAAGGGATGAGATTCCTGCCATATTTACCTCCTTGGATCTATATGATCTCTCCAAAAACAAAAACTATGCCCTCTGATATTATTATAAAGCATAAGACCAACAAATGTGTGACAAAAAAGTGGCCTTTTTTAAATTTCAGGCAGTAACGATCTCGCTTGCCTTTTTAAGTCCAAGCTTCTCTATAGCGTCCTCGCGCATCTTATACTTAAGTATCTTTCCTGCGGCATTCATAGGGAAACCGTCCACAAAATCTATGTACTTAGGCACCTTGTGCTTTGCCATGTGTTCCATGATATAGTTCTTCATCTCTTCGGCTGTCATGGTCTCGCCCTTTTTAAGCACTATGCAGGCCATGATCTCCTCGCCCATGGCTTCGTCGGGAACACCTATGACCTGAACATCCTGAACCTTCTCATGAGTATAGATGAACTCTTCGATCTCCTTGGGATAAATATTTTCACCGCCGCGGATTATCATGTCCTTAAGACGTCCTGTGATCTTGTAGAAACCGTCTTCCGTCTTGCATGCCAGGTCTCCCGTATGGAGCCAGCCCTCTTTATCGATGGCGGAAGCTGTTGCCTTGGGCATCTTGTAATAGCCCTTCATGATGTTGTAGCCTCTGGCCACAAACTCACCCGTAACATTGGGTCCCAATTCCTCTCCGGTCTCGGGATCCACTATGCGGCATTCGATCTCGGGAAGGTTTCTGCCCACAGTGTTGACTCTCTGCTCGATGGTATCGGTGGTGCAGCTCATGGTACATCCGGGTGATGCCTCGGTCTGTCCGTAAACTATGGTGATTTCCGTCATATGCATCTTATCCACCACATCCTGCATTACCGCAACGGGGCAGGGACTTCCTGCCATGATACCGGTACGCATGTGTGAAAAATCCGTCTTTTCGAAGTCCTTATGCTGGAGCATGGCGATAAACATTGTAGGCACGCCGTGGAAAGCGGTGATCTTCTCCTGATTTATGCAGGCCAGGGAGGACTTGGGTGAAAAATAAGGGATGGGACACATGGTAACACCATGGGTTACGGAAGCTGTCATGGCAAGCACCATTCCGAAGCAATGGAACATGGGTACCTGGATCATCATCCTGTCTTCCGTGGAAAGATCCATGCGGTCTCCGATATTTTTACCGTTGTTGACTATATTATAGTGGGTAAGCATTACTCCCTTGGGGAAGCCTGTGGTACCGGAAGTGTATTGCATGTTTGCAACATCGTCCTTATCAACATTCGCAGCCATCCTATAAACTTCCTGAACCGGAACGGAATCTCCCATGCGCAAAGCTTCATTCCAGGTGAGAGCTCCCTTCATCTTAAAGCCGACGGTGATAACGTTTCTTAAGAAAGGAAGTCTCTTGCAATGAAGATGCTTGCCGGGTTTTCTCTCCTCAAGTTCGGGACAGAGCTCCCTGATTATTCCCTCGTAATCGGAATCCTTGTATCCCTTGATCATTACAAGGGTGTGGGTATCCGACTGTTTAAGCAGATATTCTGCCTCGTGGATCTTATAGGCGGTATTCATGGTTACCAGTACCGCGCCGATCTTTGTGGTCGCCCAGAAAGCTATATACCACTCGGGAACGTTGGTTGCCCAAACAGCCACCTGATTTCCCTTCTTAACGCCCATGGCGATAAGGGACCTTGCAAAGTTGTCCACGTCCTCACGGAACTCGGCATAGGTTCTTTCATATTCGAGGGTGGTGTACTTAAAGGCTGTCTGATCGGGGAATTCGTTTGCTATATCATCCAAAAGCTGGGGGAAGGTCTTCTCGATCAAAGTTTCCTTCTTCCAGAGGAATTTGCCTGTATGGCGGTTATTGTAATAGTAATGCTTTTCCTTCTTTGAATTCCTGATAAGGTTATCCATAGCATAGAAGTAATGGGAAAATACAGTTTCGGATTCCACGTCTTCTATATAGGAAGGATTCCATTCCAAAGAGATAAAACCGCTGTAATTAACGGAACGGACCGCATTTATCATTTCATTTAAAGGAAGGATACCGTCTCCAAGGAACTCGATCTCTCCTCTCTCATTCTGATCCAGCACATGAGCCAGTTTAACGTAGGCTCCCAGATTGGTGATGGTGGTATCCGGATCTTCATCCGCACAGAAGTAAGTGTCGTGCATGTTCCAGTCTGCGCCCAGAAAATCCGTGGCATAATACTCAAGCAGATCTCTCAGTTTCTTTGTGGAAGAAAAAGCTCCCGTGGTTTCGATTATGATCTCCACTTCCAGTTCGTGAGCGAATTTAAGAGCCTTGTCCAGGAATTCATATATATTCGCGTCACTTCCTTCAGCGGCATGGACCTTTACGTATTTTACGGAAAGGGCTCTGGCTATCTCAAGAAGTTTTACGAATCCTTCAAAGTATTCACTGTCGGCCTTTGTATCAGCAATGTTAAGCCCGCTGTCAAAGGCGGCGATCTTTATGCCCTTGTCGGAAAGAGCTCTCTTGGTCACTCCCGCAGTCTCGATGGAGAAGGGAGAAATGTTACTTTTAAATTGAGGTGCGTTGATGTCGTGGATCTCTATGCCCTGAAATCCCATTTCCTCCGCATAGGAAAGAATCTCATCAAACGACTTGTCCGTATATTTTGTGGAAAAACAAATGTTCATTTAAATTTCTCCTTTGCTCTACTCTTCAGTGTAAACGATCTTGTTGATGGCACTCAGATAGGCTCTTACGGAAGCACCTATAATATCTGTGGATATGCCTGTTCCGGAATAAAGATTTCCGTTCACTCTAAGCTTTACCACTGCCTGTCCCATAGCCTCACGGCCTTCGGTTACGGACTGGATCTGGAAATCATCCAGTTCATAATGATGGCCCAGAATCTGCTCAATGGCTTTAAAGGAAGCATCGATGGGACCGTCGCCCACTGATATGCCCGACAATTCTTCACCGTTCTTTATGAGCTTGATATTTGCACTAGCTGAGATTATATTTCCGGAGTTGATAACATAATTTTCCAACTTGTAGGTAGGAGGTACCTGCATTGCGGAGCTGGCAACGATAGCCTCCAGTTCTCTTCCGGAAACCTTGTCCTTCTTGCGGGCTACTCTTAAAAATGCTTCGTAAACGTTTGCCGAATCCTCTTCGGAGAGGTCATATCCTATCTTTGCGCAGGCATCGGTGATCACATTGATGTCATCGTTTATATCAAATGTACCCTGATCCTCGGAAGATGCAACGACCATATGGGTGCTGCCGTCGGAATGTCCGATCATTCTCTGCATCTGGCTTACGCTTCTCTGCAGTTCTGTCTTTATGATGCTCATCTCGGTACCGAGCGCATCGCTTCTCTTATCAAAGAGCTTAACAACACAGGTGACAGCAGGGAAACCTCCGCCTGTAACCGTTGTCTTAAAATCTGTGGCTCCGCCGATGGCTGCGGCATTTGCACAGGCAGTTGCCATATCCAGTTCATTTGAAAGCTCCACGGAAAGTTCCTTTTCCTTAAGTTCCGGAACATTCTCAAATATCTTTTCGATGACGCTCTTCATCTCATCGGGAAGCATAATGCCTGCGGTATCGCAGACAGTGATCTTGGAAGCGCCTGCTTCTATGGCCGTTTGAATAGCCGAGCAAACAAAGGGAAATTCGCCTCTCGATGCATCAAGTGCGGAAAATTCCACCTTTCTGCAAAGACGGTTCGCTTCGGTTACCAATTCCTTTATCATATCAATGATCTGAGGTCCCTTTTTCCTGCAGACATATTCCATCTGTACGGCCGACACGGGAACTGCCACGATAAGGGAAGGCTTCTTAGCCTTGGCGATGCAATCCCAGGCCCTTGTTACTCCCTTTTTCGTAAAACCAACGGGAATGGATACTCCGCTCTTTTTAAGTGTACCCGCAATTGTCTTTACAAGGAGTTCCTGTCCCTTTGAATCTCCCAGTTCGGGAAGTTCGATGCAGGAATAATTGACCTTGTCCATGATCTTTGCGATCTCAACCTTCTCTTTAAAGGAAAGGGAAGTGTTGTTCTTTTCACATTCTCTGATAGTGATGTCCGTAAATCCGATCTTTTTCATTTTCTTCTCTCCTGATCAAAAATGTAGCGGCAGTGTTTTCTGCCAAGTCGTTGCCTCCGAAATGAAATCTTTTGTATGACAATACAAAAATCCCGGAAGCGTTTTTTCGCTTCCGGGACGATAAATTCTTATTTACCGCGGTACCACCCGTGAATTTCAGATACTTAAGTATCTGCTCTCATCGGACTCATTTTAAAGTCCTAAACCATGATAACGGGGTTAACCGTAGTTCCTTATAAAACCACAGGCTTTTGGGGAACTCCGCTCCGGCAGGAGACAGCTTTAAACTTCGTTATCCGCTCACACCACCCGCGGACTCTCTGAAAATCGATGGGTTCAAGCTTAATGCCTTCATCGCGTTTCTTTAATGATGCATTGCATTATAGTTGAATGCAGTAAAAAAGTCAAACTATTTTTTCAAATTATTCTTATAAATTCCGGTTATTAATCCCGTCTTACAGGGATTCGGTGTGGAAAGCCTTACTGTAATGCCTCTTTGCCTTCTTCATGCATACATAATAGGCCGGGATAAGGAAAAGATCGGCGGCGATCCAGGCCAAGGGGCTGGCAAAACATATGCTTATAAAACCGAAGGTGGCGGGAAGAAGAATGCCTATAAGACAGCGGGCGATCATTTCCAGAATACCCGCAAATATGGCCAGGGTGGAATAACCCATACCCTGAATGGTATACCTGAAGGTGAGTACAATGGTGAGTAGAAAATAAAATGCCGCACTTATCCTGATGCACTGCATGGCATATCCCATGGCTTCCACTTCCTTGGCCTCCATAAACAAAAGACCTATATATTTTCCGAAGAACCATACTATACCGAAAACTACGACGGAAATGCCAAAGCCCAGAAAGGTGGCCTGCCAAAGGCCTTTATTCACACGGTCCAGCTTGCCGGCTCCGATATTCTGTCCCGCAAAGGTGGCCATGGCAGCTCCCAGGGCTTCCAAAGGACAGGTCACAACACTGCTGATCTTTCCGGAGGCGGTGACGCCTGCAACAGTGATGGGTCCGAAGCCGTTGACTGCCGTCTGGATAACAATGGTACCTATTGCTGTGATACCGTATTGTATTCCCATGGGAATGCCCACGGAAAGAAGTCGGAAAAGTATAAAGCCGTTTACCTTAAAATCTTTTTTCCTAAGTTTTAATATATCGTATTTCCCGGACATATAGATAAGGCAGGCAAAGCCCGATACGGCCTGGGATATGACGGTAGCCAGTCCCGCACCGTCAGTGGACATCTTAAAGCCCACAATGAAAAGGAAATCCAGGGCTATGTTAAGCGCTGAGGATATAAAAAGGAAGTACAGAGGCGACTTGGAATCTCCTATGGACCTTAAAAAGCCGGAGGTCAGGTTATAAAGGAAGGTAAAGGGTATGCCCGCAAAAATGAGTATCAGATATTCATAGGCATAGTCATAGACTTCCTCGGGTGTGTCCATAGCCATCAGCATATTATCGCACAATAAGACAGTAACCGTGGTAAGGATAACGGAAAGTACCACTGCCAGCAAGGTTGCTCCGGCCACGAATCTTTTAAGCATATCCATATTTTTGGCCCCGAAGCTCTGAGCTACGGGGATCGCGAAGCCGGAACATATGCCGTTAACGGTACCTATTACCAAAAACATGAGAGATCCTGTGGAACCCACACCGGCAAGAGCGTTGATACCCAGATATCTTCCCACTATGGAAGTATCCACCAGATTATAGAACTGCTGAAAGAGCATACCGAAAAAAATGGGCATAGTGAAACTCACAATAGCCGGTAAGACTTTTCCTTCCGTTAAAACATCATTTTTGTTTACCTTGTTCATAATGCACCTCTTGACAAAAACAAGAATCCATTTATCATTAAAACCATGAATAAAATATATGTATTAAACATCGAACAATTTAATAATCCCGATGTCTATATGAAAGCTTACAGATATATATCGGATGAACGTCGAAAAAAGGCGGACGCCCTGTCTCATCCACTCGGGAAGCAGCGTTCGGTGGGTGCAGGCTATCTTATGGCTCTGGGTCTTGAAGAAGCGGGTCTTTCTCCCTATGAAGAACGGATCCTTTTTTCAACCCACGGCAAGCCCTATCTTCCGGATCATCCAAATGTTCATTTTAATGTTTCCCACTGCGGAAGCTATGTAGTCTGTGCCTTTTCCGACGTTACAGTCGGTATAGACATTGAAGAGATAAAGGACATAAAGCCCAATCTGGTCAAGTTCGTCATGAATAAAAAAGAACTGTCAATGTATGAATCCATGAACGATGACGATAAAAAATCGTTCTTCTATGAAAACTGGACCGGTAAGGAAGCTTTCCTTAAGCACATTGCAAAGGGTCTTACTGTCCGTCCCGCAGATATCTATTCTGCTTATCGGGAAAAGATCGAATCCCTGAACTTTTATGTTTGGCATGACATTCCGGGTTATGTAATAAATCTTTGCACCGCAAGTGAACGTCCCGAACTGACCGAAGTGCGATTATAACACAACTACTACACCAAATGTTTACAAAAAAAAGAGTCCCTGGGGACTCTTTTTTAGTTGAAAGTGTGAAACTTACCAATTTTTTTAAATTACTTGCCGATCCTGTTGTGCCAGCCCTGAAGGGATTCGATACTGCTCTCTCCACCGTTCTTCTTGACATAAAGGATACCTTCGGCAGTTGCACGTCCCGCAGCCATAGTGGTCATGTAAGGGATCTTGCTTCTGATAGCAGCCTTACGGATGTAGGAATCATCATCGGCAGATTCTCTTCCGGATGCAGTATTAAGGATGAGGTTGATCTGTCCATTTGTAATGGCATCGGTGATATTGGGTCTGCCCTCACGGAGCTTAAAGATCTTCTCGCACTTAATGCCGTTTTCGGCCAGCTTATCTGCAGTGCCTCCCGTAGCAAGAATGTTAAAGCCTGCTTCTTCGAATGTCTTTGCAATATCTACAACTTCGCTCTTGTCCTTGTTGTTTACGGAAATGAGTACCGTACCTTCCAAAGGAAGTCTTGTCTGAGTAGCTTCCTGAGCCTTTACGAAAGCTTCTCCAAAATGCTCGGAAATACCGAGGACTTCGCCTGTGGAGCGCATCTCGGGTCCAAGGATGGGATCTACTTCAGGGAACATATTGAAGGGGAATACAGCTTCCTTAACTCCGTAATAAGGGATGTTCTCATGCTTAAGTGCAGGAACGGGTGAAGGTCTTCCCGTAATATCCATGGTTGCGATCTCGGTAGCAAGAGGCACCATGCGGATGTTGCAAACCTTTGAAACAAGAGGCACGGTACGTGATGCTCTGGGGTTGGCTTCGATAACGAATACCTTGCCATTCTCGATGGCATACTGGATATTCATAAGTCCCTTTACGTGCATCTCTTCCGCTATCTTCTTTGTATAGGTCTCGATGGTCTTAAGGTTTTCCGCACAGATGTGCATCGAAGGGATGATGCATGCGGAGTCGCCGGAATGTATGCCTGCAAGCTCGATGTGTTCCATAACAGCGGGCATGAATGCATGAGTACCGTCGGAAATCGCATCTGCTTCGCATTCCATCGCATGATTCAGGAAACGGTCGATGAGGATGGGTCTGTCGGGTGTAACGCCGATAGCCGCATTCATATAACCTGTCATAGCTTCATCATCGTAAACCACTTCCATGCCGCGGCCGCCAAGTACGAAGGAAGGACGGACCATTACGGGATATCCGATCTTGTTGGCAACAGCCTTAGCTTCGTCAACGGTAACAGCCATTCCCGATTCGGGCATAGGTATGCCCAGCTTATCCATCATCGCTCTGAAAAGATCTCTGTCTTCAGCCATGTCGATAACAGCAGGACTGGTTCCAAGGATCTTAACGCCGTTCTTTTCAAGGTCGGCAGCCAGGTTAAGAGGTGTCTGTCCGCCGAACTGGGCGATGACGCCTACGGGCTTTTCTTTATTGTAAATGCTTAATACGTCTTCAAGAGTCAGAGGCTCGAAATAAAGCTTATCGGAAGTATCGTAATCCGTGGATACGGTCTCGGGATTGCAGTTTACGATAATGGTTTCGAAACCCAGCTTTCTGAGAGCCTGAGCCGCATGTACGCAGCAATAGTCGAATTCGATACCCTGACCGATCCTGTTGGGACCGCCGCCAAGGATCATGACTTTCTTTCTGTCATCCTTAACAGGATTCTTGTCCGAACCGTTGTAAGTGGAATAATAGTAAGCGGAATCCTGTGTTCCGGACACATGTACGCCTTCCCAGTTCTCAACAACACCGATGGCTGTTCTCTTATTTCTGATCTCATCTTCCGTAAGACCGGTGATCTTGGAAAGATATCTGTCGGAGAAGCCGTCCTTCTTCGCCTGTGTAAGCTCTGCATCACTGATAGCCTTGCCGCTTTCAGCCAGCTTCTCTTCCTCTTCCACCAGTTCCTTCATCTGCTCCAGGAAGTAGGTCTTTACATAGGTAAGCTTATGAATCTCTTCTATGGTCGCACCCTTACGGAGAGCTTCATATATAAGGAAGTATCTCTCGGAACTGGGAGCAACGAGTTTGGATAAAAGCTCCTCTTTGCTAAGGGAATTGAAATTCTTTGCATAACCCAGTCCGTAACGTCCGGTCTCCAGGGATCTTACAGCCTTCTGGAAAGCTTCCTTGAAGTTCTTACCGATACTCATTACTTCCCCTACGGCTCTCATCTGGGTTCCCAGCTTGTCCTCTACGCCCTTGAACTTTTCAAAGGCCCAACGGGCAAACTTGATAACGATATAGTCGCCTCCGGGAACGTACTTATCAAGCGTTCCGTACTTTCCGCAGGGAATGTCGCAAAGATTGAGGCCCGTAGCCAGCATTGCGGAAACCAATGCAATGGGGAAGCCTGTTGCCTTGGAGGCAAGTGCGGATGAACGTGAAGTTCTGGGATTTATTTCAATAACAACTATTCTGTCTGTCTTGGGGTCATGAGCAAACTGTACGTTTGTTCCGCCGATAACCTGAACGGAATCAACGATCCTGTATGCCTGCTCCTGCATTCTCTTCTGTACTTCTTCGGAGATGGTGAGCATGGGTGCGGAACAGAAGGAGTCGCCTGTATGTATGCCAAGGGGATCGATGTTCTCAATGAAGCATACGGTGATCATCTTTCCCGTTGAATCTCTGACGATCTCAAGTTCCAGCTCCTCCCAGCCGAGAATGGACTCTTCAACAAGTACCTGACCGACAAGGCTGGCCTGAATACCTCTTGCACAGACAGTTTTCAGTTCTTCTTTATTATATACAAGACCGCCGCCTACGCCGCCCATTGTGAAGGCAGGACGAAGAACAACGGGATAACCGAGTTTGTCGGCAATTGCAAGTGCTTCATCTACCGAATAAGCAACTTCGCTTCTTGCCATCTCAACACCGATCTTATTCATCTGTTCTTTAAATGCGACACGGTCTTCACCACGTTCGATCGCATCTACCTGAACGCCGATAACCTTAACATTGTACTTATCCAGGATGCCCTTCTTTGACAGTTCATCGCAAAGATTAAGTCCCGACTGACCTCCCAGACTGGGGAGCAATGCATCCGGTCGTTCTTTGGCAATGATCTGCTCAAGTCTTTCCGAATTGAGGGGTTCAATGTAAGTAACGTCCGCTGTTTCAGGGTCAGTCATAATGGTAGCAGGGTTTGAATTCACCAGGACTATCTCATATCCGAGTTTCTTCAACGCCTTGCATGCCTGAGTTCCCGAATAGTCGAATTCGCAGGCCTGTCCGATAATGATGGGTCCGGAACCGATTATCAATACTTTTTTAATGTCTGTGCGTTTTGGCATATGGTTTTACCTCCGTGTCCGTATTGCGTTCTTCGCAAATATCTCGATAAAGTAGGATCTGCGTCATCACTTTATCCGATTAAATCACCCTATTTAAATATATTTTTCCGACTTTGTCAACAGATTTCGCGAAGTAGGGTTATTAGAAATTATTAAATTACTTATAATGAAGAAAAAAAACCGCCGTAACCCGGCGGTTAAAAGCAATATGATCTAATACACCAGAATGGGATTCTCCAGTTCCGTCTTCCACTCTTCTATCCATTTGTTAAAGCATTCCGAAGGATCCGCATATCCGCAGAGTGTGTCGTATCCGGCCATTCTTACCGCATATCCCATGGAACTGTAATCGGGGACAAACCTGTTGGCTGCCCAGTCGAATATCACATTATCCAGATTGGTGGCAAAGATGCCCTCCACCGTGGTATCCACATTTACATTCTTCTTGTTTTCATTGATCCACACCTTGTGCATAAGTTTTACCGTGTCTTCCGAACATGCACTGTTGTAATCATAGATCAATCTTGTTAATATGGCGGGATCCAGCCCCTTCTTTTCACATGCTGCTTTTACGGGTGCATCTATGGACCAGTTACCTGTAGGAACAAGATAATCATCGGATATGGTCAGATAGTAGTCATCACAATGTACCTTTGATCCCCAAGGGAAGCACACGATGCCGATATTATCCGTGTCAGCGGGCAATTCGCTGATGCTTGCGGTCTTTAACGCTATCTTATCCGAACTGAATCCGGCGGCATAATCCAGATCAATGATAGAGCCCATATCGTCATATACCGCCGTCATCGGATAGGCCAGTTCATCTGCCTCCAGCTTCTGATAGAAACGTACCGCTTCCATTACACCTACATCCGCCAGATTGATCTCCATATTGTTATCCAAAAGGACCGAACCGTTGGCTCCCGCTGCCATCGACAGCCATTCATAGGGATCCATTCCGATGGGGTAAACCCCTTTTGGAAGTTTTTCCTTAAGTTTCCTTAAATATATCTCAAACCGATCATAGTCCCACTTTCCTTCCACGAAAAGCATGGAGGGTAATTCCATCTCCAAAGCTTCTATATAATCCCGTTTATAAACTATAAATCTCATATCCCTTATCTTATCATAGGATACGCCGTAGACTTTAC
>JAFSWD010000201.1 GCA_017444675.1 Lachnospiraceae bacterium | reverse complement strand
TCTTGGGAAAACTACGGTCTATAATCTGAACAATAAACGTTGCTTTGACAGGAAGTTTGAAATAAAGAAATCCTTAAAGGGCATGGGTCAGAGAGAGGCCTTAAGGTTCTTCGACTGCTGTGCCGAGATCATTTCGTTACAGTATAAGCTGGATGCCTACGAGGTTATGTTCATAGATGCTGATGACAGACTTATTAAGAGGATCGGAAATGACCCCGCGATAAAGAAAGATCTCACCATCGTATTTCCGAACGTTCTGGACAAAAATGTGCTGGAGGAATACCTTATTCGTACAACGAATTTTTACGGCACCTACTGGGTAAATGAGAATATAAAGAATGAACTCGACGCACTGCCTGCCAGGATAAAATCCTTTAAGGATGAGGGTTTTGACATAAGGCTTACGAATCTCACACAGAAATATATGCATGAAGTCGTCAATCTTCCCGGAGGGTTTATCACTCCCGGTGAGGAGGATGGAATATATTGAACGTTTCGTCCCGAAGATAACAGGGATAAAAATTTTAAGGAGGAATTTGATAAATGGGTTTTGAAGAGTCTTACAAAAAGAAACTGGTAAGTGCCGAAAAGGCCGCAGAAGTGATCAAGAGCGGAGATTGGGTAGACTACGGCTGGACTACAGGTACCCCGGTAAAGGTAGATGCGGCCATAGCAAAAAGGCTGCCGGAACTTGAAAACGTGAATTTCCGCGGCGGTATCCTTATGTGGGAGCCGGAGATCTTCAAGATAGAAGAGCCGGAAAAGCATATGACATGGAACAGCTGGCATATGAGCGGTATCGAGAGAAAGACTTCGGCAAAGGGATTCGGTTTTTACTGCCCCTTACGCTACAGCGAACTTCCGAGACATTATATGGATAATGAGAACGGTCTGGATGTTGCTGTATTCCAGGTGGCTCCAATGGACAGCCACGGCTTCTTTAATTTCGGACCTAACTGCAGCCATATGGAGGCAGTATGCAAGACCGCCAGGAAAATAATAGTTGAAGTCAATAAGAATATGCCCATGTGTTACGGAAGTACCGTGAATGAGGTGCATATTGATGACGTCGATATGATCGTGGAAGGTGATAACCCTCCTATCGGGGAAATGGGTGCCGGCGGCGAACCCACTGAAGTTGATATCAAGGTGGCAAATCTTATCGTGCCGCAGATCCCGGACGGCGCCTGCCTGCAGCTCGGCATCGGATCCATGCCCAATACCATCGGCAGTTTCATTGCAAAGAGTGACTTAAAAGATCTCGGAGTACATACTGAAATGTATGTGGATGCTTTTGTCGATATAGCAGCAGCCGGAAAGATAAACGGAAGCAAGAAGAACCACGGCCGGGGCAAGCAGGTGTATGCATTCGGTGCCGGCACGAAGAAACTGTATGACTACCTCGATAACAATCCCGAGTGTCTGGCAGCCAGTGTAGGCTATGTAAATGATATTGATGCCATCAGCAGCCTGGACAGGTTCATTTCAATAAACAATGCGGTGGACGTGGATCTCTTCGGTCAGGTCAATGCCGAAAGTGCCGGCACAAAGCAGATCTCCGGTGCAGGCGGCCAGCTTGACTTTGTACTCGGTGCTTACCGCAGCAACGGCGGAAAGAGTTTCATCTGCTGTTCATCCACATTTAAGAAGAAGGACGGCACAGTAGAGAGCCGCATTCGTCCCACTCTTGCAGACGGAAGCATTGTTACCGACACCAGGGCAAATATCCACTATCTGGTAACTGAGTACGGCTCTGTAAACCTTAAGGGCACCACCATGTGGGAGAGAGCCGAAAAGATAATCAGCGTCGCCCATCCGGACTTCCGGGATGACCTCATCGCAGCAGCTGAAAAGATGAATATCTGGCGCCGCAGCAACAAGAGATAAAGAAGATGATGAAAAGGAGAAGGATCTAAGGTTCTTCTCTTTTTCAGATAGATCATTAAAAAACAAGGATCCGAATAGGGGGCAGCGGAATCAGTATCATCCCGCACTGTGCAATGCCATGGAGATCGGGCTGTATTCAGACAGGGATCTGTTGGATTTCCCGCTTTTTCCGCAAGTGTAATATCTGGGAATTCAAAGGCTACGGAGGTAAACTGGACGTACAGATATTCCCGACGCTAAAGTCAGTGGAGTCAAAATAAGCAGTAAAATCAAGGGTTCACCGGGTTCCGAAAACCTGAAAGTAACACAAAGGTAACACAATTATTCAATCTGATAAGTCCGGTTGTAGACGGATTTACAGGATGTGCCGGAAAATCAATCGAATATTTTGCAAGATCAGGGACACTTTCTGAAAGAGAAATCTTTTGAGAGTGTCCTTTTGTTATGGTCAATAAATCCAGTAAGGAGGAAGTGCCATGGGCAGTAATACAGCGACAGGTGCAGGGTATGCAATGCGAAGCATGACCGTTCCCGAAATGAGGCAGAGGTTGTATCCAATTCGAGGAGGTATTAGAAAAAATGTTGAAGGTGAGGGTGTCGGGGACGACATACGAAATAAAGGATTATCTGGAGCATATGCAGAAAGACAGGGTTTATGAAGTGACGAGTTACTCTAAACCCTTAAAGAACAAAGGTACAAACAGGATTTTCCGTGTTTTTACAGATGTTGATAAAAGGACAAGAATAGCCGCTCGTAAAAGGCAGATGGCAGGAAGATAACGGAGGAAACGGTTATGTCAAAAGTAATCGCAATCGCAAACCAAAAGGGAGGCGTCGGGAAAACAGCGGTGGCAAGCAACCTTGGGGTTGGTATAGCCAGAAACAATAGGAAAGTGTTGGTGAAGACGCAGATCCGCAGGGGAATCT
>JAFSWD010000200.1 GCA_017444675.1 Lachnospiraceae bacterium | reverse complement strand
GAGATCGCAGCACTGTCTTCAAGCGTAAAAAACGTGGATGGTGTCATTCTGGCCGTAAATGTGGAGTGGTACGGTATCGGAGGCTATATGCAGGAATTTTTGGATGCCTGTTGGCTTTACGGTGACAAGGATAAGATCAGAAAAACCTATATGATGCCTGTTGTTATTTCCAACACCTGGGGCGAAAGAGACGCGGAGCTTACACTTAACAAGTCCTGGGAACTTCTGGGAGGCATCCTGGCACCGGGTATCACAGCCTATGTGGCTTCACAGTCGGAGTTTGAGACCAATCCGGATTATGCCGCGATAATAGAAAGGAAGGCCGAGGATCTTTATCGTACAATAAAGCAGAATCCCACCTCTTTGCCCGGAAGCACTTCAAATCTTCTGGAAGGCAGGATAGAGCACACTTCCATGCCTTTGACGCCTGAAGAGAGCGAACAGCTTTCTAAGTATGTTTCCGATGACAAGTACGTTAAGAAGCAGAAGGAAGACATAGAAGAACTCTCCGAGATGTTCTCATCATTAATGGGACAGGGAGAGAGCGGCCAGGAATTCATTAAGAATTTCAAGGAGAATTACATTCCGCCCAAGGATGATATCAAGGTTATCTTTGAGCTCAAGATGACAGATACGGAAAAGAGTCTTGTAGTCGACATAAGTAAGGAAAGGCTCAGGATCTACTACGGTGAGTGCGAGAAGCCCGATGTGATCGCCACCACCACCCGTGAGACCATAAACCGCATAGTGAATGGCCGCCAGACCTTCCAGGGAGCATTTATGACCGGAGGCCTTTCCGCTAAGGGCGATTTTAAGGTGGTAAGAACCTTTGATAATTATTTCAGGTTTCAGAAATTATAACAGAAACAAAAAAGACGTGGGTTTGCTCACGCCTGTTTCTTTATAGATATATACGGAGGAAAAGAAATGAAAAGATTTATAGCAACGCTCCTTGCAGCCGTAATGGTTGTAACAATGGCAAATCCCGTAATTGCCCTTGCAGCCTTTAAGGGCTACGGTGAGGATGGACAGACTCATTCCGAAGTGGCATTTTCGGATATGAAATTTGAAGGATACGACGGTGAAAACCTTCGTAAGATCCTGGATGACATGGAAGCCAAGAGAGGCGACGCGAAGAATGCGGCTGCCATCGTGGAAGATTACAAGGCTATTGCCAAAGAATTTGATATCTTTGCGACACAGTATGCATTGAACAATATACGTTACTACGGAAATCCATTGATCGGTGAATATGCGGAGACGGATCTGGAGCTGTCCTCCCTTTGGACAGAGCTGGCAGACGCTGCAATGATCGGCATCCGGGAGGCTTTAAAGTCCCCCTGCGGAGATGCGCTCAAGGCTCACATCGACAATGAGAAGCTGGTGGAGGATTATCTGGAATACGAGGATATGACCGAGAGACAGATGGAACTTTCCGTTATCGGAGACAAGCTGGTCCAGGAGTACGACGAATCCGAGCAGAAGACCTACACCGCCGAACTGAACGGCCGCGAATGGACCGAGTACGAAGCGGAAGAGGCATTCTACAGCGGCGAGATCGATCAGGAAACCTACTATGCCGTCTCTTTGGAGATCTCCCGTCAGAGAAATGCAGTGGAAGCGCAGATCTATGCCAAGCTGGTAAGCGCAAAGAACGAGAGCGCCAGGATCGATGGCTACAAGAACTACGCGGAGCTGGCATATAAGGACGTTTACAACAGGGATTACAGCCTGGAAGACGCCGGGAGACTGTATTCCTACGTAAAAAAGTATTTTGTTCCCCTTGCGGACAAGCTTTATAATTACTATTACTCCACGGCTGTTTTGGTGGCAGAAAGCATATATTCCGACTACGTCATGGATGACGAGGAACTGGTGGATCTTATCGAGCCCTTCGTGGCCAAGGTGGATAAAGGTCTTGTGGAAGCCTATGATTACCTGAAAAAGTATCATACCTACGAAATGGATCATTCCGATACCAAGATCCAGGCAGGTTACACCACCAGCCTTTATCAGTATGGCTGCCCTTTCATCTTTAACTGCCCCGACGGTTCCTACTATGATGTGGAGACCCTGATCCACGAGTTCGGTCACTATAATAACTCTTTCCACAACGACGTTTCCTGCCTTGAGGACATGACCAACATGGACGTGGCCGAGATCCACTCCCAGGGCCTTGAAATGCTGATGCTGGAGTACTTTGACGAAATTTACGGTGAACAGAACTCGGACGCTGTAAGATTTGCAACTCTCTACAACCTGGTCAGTGCCGTTATCCAGGGCTGTCTCTATGACGAGTTCCAGAATGAGGTTTTCGCTTACGAAGGAGAGATCACGGCTACCGAGTGCAACAGGATCTTCAGAAGACTTGCTGAGGAGTACGGCCAGAAGTACGGTAACGACCTTGACGAAGCATATGACTGGGTGAAGGTAAATCACACCTATCACCAGCCTTTGTACTACATGAGCTATGCCACATCGGCTCTGGCTTCCTTTGATATTTTCGCTCTGGCGGAAAAAGACAGAAAAAGTGCCATCGACCTTTATATGACGCTTACCACCTACGGCCTCAACACGCCTCTCTGCGAGCTTCTTGAGACTGTGGGGCTTCCCGACATCTTCGAGGAGGACACCGTTAAGACCATTGTACAGGACATCAACATGTATTCCGACGACATCTATAAGGGCGGTGACACCTACAAGTTGGGTATAAAGATCATAATCGGCTTTATAGCCGTGGTTCTGGTTATCATTGCGGTCATAGTGCTTCTCATCGTCCTTCATATCAGGAAGAAAAAGAAGAAGAGAGCCCTTGCCGCCGCAGCTGAGCAGACGGTTTACGATACCGACACCATGGGTTCGGAAAGCACAGTTTCAGGAGACGAGGCAGAGGCGGTAAGTAACGAGGAAGCGGGAACTTCCGGAGATGAAGCGGCTACCGAAAGCGGCGACGAAGCGGGAGTCGATAACGGAGACGAGGGAAACAGCTGATCCGGACCTGAAACATGAAAAAAACGGTCATTAAGAGGTGAATATGGGAATCTTACTCAGGAACATCCTTGCGGTGCTGCCCGAGAACGGAAAAGTCTCGGAAAGCGAAAAGGATGTGATAAAAGAAACAAGCATATGTATTGAAGGCCAAAGGATAGTCGCTATAGGTGACATTCCTGCGGACTTTAAGGCTGACAAGGTGATCGACGGTCATGACAGGCTGGTCATCCCCGGGCTTATCAACTGCCACACCCATTCCTACATGGCTTTCATGAGAAATGTGGCGGATGACCTTTCCTTCATGGACTGGCTCTTCGGAACCATCGATCCCATAGAGCAGAAGATGACGGATGAAGATGCCTATCAGGGTGCGCGGCTTGCCATCATCGAGATGATGAAGAGCGGAACAACCTGTTTTAACGATATGCAGATGAACATCCATCAGACCACAAGAGCTGTGAAGGAGTCCGGTATCAGAGCCTCTGTCTGCCGGGGCCTTGTGGGAAGCGGTAATGATGAAGGCGGGCAGAGAAGACTCCGTGAGGCTTTTGAAGAAAAGGAAGCGGCAGCGGACTGCGACAGGCTCACCTTCATGCTGGGGCCTCACGCCCCTTACACCTGTGATGATGCCTATATGCGCATAGTTTCCGAAAAAGCTAAGGAAAACCATATGGGCATACATGTTCATCTTTCCGAAAGCGAGAACGAGATAAAACAGATCGAGGAAAGATATGCCTGCACACCCATTGAAATGGCGGAGAAAAACGGGCTCTTCGACGTGAACTGTATCGCGGCTCATTGTGTGCAGATCACGGACAAGGACATCGAGATCCTTAAGAAACATAAGGTGAACGTGGTCACAAATCCTGCCAGCAACATGAAGCTGGGGAACGGATTTGCGCCGGTAAAGAAGCTTCTGGATGCAGGCGTAAATGTATGCCTGGGTACCGATGGCGCGGCCAGCAACAATTCTTTGAACATGTTCCACGAAATGAGCCTTCTGGCCCTGATACACAAGGGATTGTACAGAAATCCCCAGTGTGTGTCCGCCCGTGACACCTTCAGGATAGCCACCATCAACGGTGCAAAGGCTCTGGGACTGGAAAATGAGATAGGTTCCATAGAAGTGGGCAAGAAAGCGGATCTGGCGATACTGGATCTCAACAATCCTTCGCTGATGCCCGCAAACAACCTGATCGCCGGTCTGTCCTATTCGGCCAACGGCTCGGAAGTTGATACGGTGATCATAGACGGTAAGATTACCATGGAAGGCAGAAAAGTATTGACCATGGATGAGCAGGAAACATATGCCCGGGTGAACGGGATCATAAAGCGTATGGGACTTGCGGATAAGGAGTATTAAATGAGCAGTGAGATCAGAGACATTAATCTGGCGGAGTCGGGAAGACAGAAGATCGAATGGGTCAAGAGAAATTGCGACCTTTTGAGAACATTGGAAGGGGAATTCGCGAAGGAGCAGCCCTTTAAGGGCAAGAAGATCAGCCTTTCCGTGCATCTTGAGGCGAAGACCGCCTACCTTTGCAAGGTGCTGGCGGCAGGCGGTGCGGAAATGCACATTACCGGATCCAACCCTCTTTCCACACAGGATGACGTGGCAGCGGCCCTTGTGGCTGACGGCATGGAGGTTCATGCCTGGTACGGCGCCACACCCGAAGAGTACAACATGCACATCCGTCACGCTCTGGAGTGCGGACCCAACATCATCATCGACGACGGCGGAGATCTGGTGAACATGATCCACAGTGAGATGCCGGAGCTGATCCCCGACATCATCGGCGGTTGTGAAGAGACTACCACAGGCATAATCCGTCTCGAGGCCATGAACAGGGCAGGAAAGCTTATGTTCCCCATGGTTCGCGTAAACAACGCGGACTGCAAGCATTTCTTCGATAACAGATACGGTACGGGACAGTCCGTATTTGACGGTATAAACAGGACCACAAACCTCATAGTGGCAGGAAAGAACGTGGTCGTGGCAGGATATGGCTGGTGCGGTAAGGGTACTGCCATGAGGGCAAAGGGCCTCGGCGCCCGGGTCATCGTTACCGAGATCGATCCCGTAAAGGCCATCGAAGCGGTTATGGACGGTTTTGACGTAATGCCCATGAACGATGCGGCTAAGATCGGCGATTTCTTTATCACCGTAACAGGCTGCGAAAAAGTCATCGACGAAGAGGATTTTGCCGTTATCAAGGACGGCGCTGTCCTCTGTAACGCAGGTCATTTCGACTGCGAGATAGATATGAAACGTCTCAGGGAGATCGCTGTGGAACAGCGTGAGATGAGAAAGAACATCATGGGTTACAAGCTTCCCACCGGTCAGTGGATCTATGTTCTGGCAGAGGGGAGACTTGTGAATCTGGCTGCCGGAGACGGACATCCCGCCGAGATCATGGACATGAGCTTTGCCATTCAGGCTCTTTCCGCCAGGTATCTTGTGGAGCACGGTAAGGAGCTTAAGGAAAAGCTCATCGACGTTCCCCGTGAAGTGGATGAAGCTGTGGCTGTCAGAAAGCTGAATTTCCTGGGTAAGAAGATCGATGTTCTCACCCCCGAGCAGGATAAGTATCTCCACAGCTATAATCTGTAATTCAGAAAGGACTGTATATGAAGATCGGTATCATCGGAGCAATGGAGTCGGAAGTAGGAGGACTCAGGGACAGGCTTGAGGGCTGGAAACTTAAAAAGATAGCCGGAATGGACTTTTGTTCGGGTAGGCTTTCCGGAAATGAAGTGATCGTGGTAAAGTGCGGAGTGGGGAAGGTCAATGCCGCCATCTGTGCGGAGCTCCTCTGCGAGCACTTTAAAGTGGACTATATCATTAACACAGGCGCCGCGGGAAGTCTTGATCCCCGTATCAATATCGGCGATGTGGTCATCTGTACCGAGGCTGTCCAGCATGATATGGACTGTGTGGGTTTCGGATCACCTCTCGGAAAGATCCCTTTCCTTAAAACTTCCGAATTTCCTTCGGACGAAGAACTTCGCAGCCTTGCAAAGAGCATTTGCGAAGAGGTATGCCCTGACATCAAATGCTTTGAGGGCAGGATCGCTACGGGTGACCAGTTCATATGCGATAAAGACCATAAAGAATTTATAGTATCCAATTTTAAAGCCCTCTGTTGTGAGATGGAAGGCGCTGCCGTTGCTCAGACGGCATATCTCAACGATGTCCCTTTCCTTATCATCCGTGCGATCTCAGACAAGGCGGACGCGTCGGCGGAAATGGACTATCCGGCATTTGAAAGAATGGCCGCTTGGCATTCCATAAAAATCTTGACAGAAATGGTAGGTAAGCTCTAAAAGAAATGAAAACAGTAAAAAAAGTTCTTAATTACATCTTTATCGACGGCCTTGGCGGCATGGCACTGGGCCTCTTTGCAACCCTGATCATCGGAACCATCATCAAGCAGGTGGGGTCCTATATCCCGGGCATGATCGGAACCTACATCGTTTACATCGGTTCCATGGCATGTTCCCTTACCGGGGCGGGCATAGGCTGCGGCGTCGCTGTAAAATTTAAGGAAAAGCCTCTGGTCATCTTTTCTGCCGCCTCCTGCGGTATGATCGGTGCCTATGCTTCCAAGATAATCGCAGGTACGGTATTTACCACCGTCACCACCCTGGCAGGCCCCGGCGAACCTCTGGGCGCTTATATCGCAGCCCTTACGGGTATCACTGTGGGACGTCTGGTTGCGGGCAGGACCAAGCTGGATATTCTTGTAACTCCTTCCGTTACCATCCTTTCAGGTGCGGTAGCGGGTCTCATTCTCGGACCTCCGATCTCCGCCTTCATGACATGGCTTGGGGACATCGTCAACTGGTCCACAGAGCAGCAGCCTATCCTCATGGGAATCCTTGTTTCCGTTATTATGGGCATGATCCTTACACTTCCCATTTCTTCGGCAGCTCTCGGCCTCATCCTGGGTCTTTCCGGCCCGGCAGCGGGTGCGGCTACCATTGGATGCTGCTGTAACATGATCGGCTTTGCTGTAGCCAGCTACCGTGAAAACGGCATCGGCGGCTTCTTCGCTCAGGGTCTCGGCACCAGCATGCTTCAGGTGCCCAATATCATGAAGAAGCCCGTGATCTGGCTTCCCGCCATCATCTCGTCCGCTGTCCTCGGTCCTATCGGCATTACCCTATTCGGAATGACCAACAACGCCACAGGCTCAGGAATGGGCACCAGCGGCCTGGTGGGTCAGCTTATGACCTGGCGGGTGATGACCGCTACAGAAAGCCCCATCATCGTTCTGGTCAAGATCCTTCTTTTCCACTTCATCCTTCCGGGGGTTCTGGCTTTCGCGATCTCTGAGTTCATGCGAAAGAAGAACATCATCAAACCCGGGGATCAAAAACTCGAGGTATAAAATGACACCCGGGGACGGGGTTGGTGGTTCACTTTTTGAGCCTTTGGGGACGGGGTTGGTGGTTCACTTTTTGAGCCTTTGGGGACGGGGTTAGGGGGCCACTTTTTGACCCTTTGGGGACGGGGTTAGAGG
>JAFSWD010000015.1 GCA_017444675.1 Lachnospiraceae bacterium | reverse complement strand
TGGCTTTGAGCTGTTTCGGGAGTTCTTGTTCAGTCGCTCGAGCAGTTCTTCGATCCTGCGGTTCTGGGCCTCTATGGTTGCGGTAAGGCGAGCGATTGTTTCAGTGAGCTGTGCAACCTGCTCTGTCAACTGCTTTTCCAATGGGGTCATTCTGCTCGCCTCCCGTCTTCATTTTCTATAATCACATTATATAGGAAGCGCAAGAGAATGGCAAATCAGGCGTCTGGCAACTTGACTGTGCAGAAGGCCTGAGAAAAGCCAGCCTTTTCAAGCGTTTTCTTGGCACACTCAGGTTGTTTTCGTTATTTCGTGAACTTGGAAATACCAATTGTTGAAAGACGCAGAGAAAGCAGCGCTTTTTCCTCTCGGCCACTCGTTATGACGCTTGCTCTCAGCGGCTAGGGCATACATTTTTCTACTTTTTGACGATCTTTTTCAGTGGGTATCTGAACAGTTACCAGGAATCTTCATTCAAAACGGAGTCAAGATCTTGGTCAAGCGGAAGCGGTTCGAGGATTTCCTGGACCAACTCTCCGCAATCTAATCCTTTACGAAAGAGCCCAGACGTGATATACTTCTGTATATCGTTGTGTCCGGGCTCTTTTTGTATTCTTCGGAAGGAGGCTGTTGTACCGTGAGTACAAAAAGAAAGGACAACAAAAACAGATTGCTGCGAAACGGTGAGAGTCAGCGTCAGGATGGACGTTACGCATATAAGTACTATGATAAAAACGGTTGCGCCCATTTTGTCTATAGTTGGAAACTCGAACCTACGGATAAGGTCCCAGCAGGAAAACGAAATGACTTGTCTTTACGTGAGAAAGAAAAGCTGATCCAAAGAGATGCTTTCGACGGGATCGACTACACTGGTGGTAACATAACGATTCTGAAACAAGTAGAAAAGTATATATCCATCAAGAACGGTAATGCGAAATCAACGGAACAAAACTACATGACTGCACTGGCCTTACTGAAAAAGGACCCAATTGGTGCTGTAAGAATCAAGGACGTGAAGCAGTCTGACTCCAAGATTTGGTTCGTTGAGCTTCAGAACAATGGGCGAAAGTATGGAACAATCGAAAACCTCTTGTACTGATATGGCATTAGTGGCATGAATCCTAAAACCTTGCAGCACATCATGGGCCATGCGGATATCGTCGTGACTCTACGAGTCTATACGCACCTTCAAACCAAAGACATCTCCAGCGAATACTGGAGGGTCGCAAACAGGGTTACAGGGCAAAAGTAGTAAAATCGCATTTCCGCTCGAATTTACTACTAAATTTACTACTTTTGACCGCCGTTTTATAGGAAAAAACGTTGAGATATAAGAGTTTTCCATTTTATGGATAGCGTTTTCAAAAGGGAGTGATTCGATGACTTTGGAGGAGTATTTGGCCCGGATGGCTCGGGGCGAACCCATCGAACCAGGCGGAGAAATGCACGCTTTTATGCGGGAAATCAACGAAGAAACGATGCGTTTGACCTTTGAGCTCAACGGTCATTACCACACCCAGGAAGAGGTTCGCGCCATCTTCTCCAAGATCATCGGCAAGCCCGTGGATAAGACCTTCCGGCTGTTCCCTCCCTTCTACACCAACTGCGGAAAGAACATTGCCGTGGGCAAGCGGGTGTTCATCAACACCGGGTGTCACTTTATCGATCAGGGCGGCATCACCATCGGGGACGGCGCTCTGCTGGGAAACAACGTATTCCTGGCCACTCTCAACCACGACTTTGACCCTAAAAAGCGGGCCACCACCTATCCCGCCCCAATCATCATCGGAAAAAACGTCTGGATCGGCTCCAACGTCACTGTGGTGCCGGGAGTGAAGATCGGGGACGGCGCGATCATCGGAGCGGGCTCCGTGGTCACCCGTGACATCCCGCCCCAGGTCATCGCCGCAGGCGTCCCGGCCAAGGTCATCCGTCTGATCCGCCCCGGTGAGCGTCCCCGGCAGCGCAAGGACCTGTCTCTGGAACGGATGGAAATGCAGGACGCGGAATGACAATCATCCAACAAGCAGCGACCGTTTCTGTCAGGAGGAAGCTTCCCGACAGAGACGGTCGTTTTTTCAGTCCGCCCGAAGACAGAGCTTTTTGAAATAGTGATAGTAGGGCAGGAGGCTTTCAAAGCCCTCCAGCACCTCCCCCACCAGGTCCGGACTGTAGAGCCGTGCATCCGGAAGAGTCTCATAGTACAGGTCCAGGCGCTTCCGGTTGTACCACTGATCCAGGGGCGGTTCGGGTCTGCCCTTGGGCCGCTTGTACTCCTCGCCGTCCAGCCGGAACCGGTCCTGGTCCGCAAAAGCCCTGGCAAGGGCCAGCATCTCCCCGGGGTCCCGGTCGATCTCTGCCCGGAACCGGGCCATCGTGGCAGGCCGGGCTTCGTAGACCCCCAGACCGTATCCGTAGCTGTCCGGATGGAGACCGAACCAGAAGGCGGGCAGCTCGTTCCAGTCCTCCCCGGCAGACCGGAGGGTAAACCACAGATTGCTCTTGTAGGGTCCCCTGCCGAACAGCCGCCGGGCGTCCCGATAGATACGGCTGATCCGAAGGATGAGCTCAAGCTCCGGGTGCGCCTTATTGAACGCGTCGTACACCTCCTCGCCCAGCAGGCGGAGTGGCGTCTGAATATGTTTAACGTATTCCTGCCTGTGGGCCTGGAACCAGGGACGCTCGTTGTTGAAGCGGATCCCCCAGAGAAATTCATTGGCGGCTTCGGTAAAGCCTGAAAACTTGTTCTGCTCCATGGTCTGTTCTGCTCCGTTCTCTGTCGTCCTGCCAACGCTTTCCGCGAAAAACCAGGGTAACGCCCCGGTTGTTGCCATATGCTTACCAGCAAAATCACCAAAGGTTTTTTCCGATTTCCAAAAATATCCAATTTCGGTGTTTCGGCGGCGTTTTTCGGCAGGTTTTTATCTTTCAAAAGAGTAACACGCCGGAAACACATTTTCAACTTTTTTTCAGGTATTCATGCCATTTTTCCTTTTATAAACTTTTTCTATGGCTTTAGAAAAAAATCGCTTGCCTTTTGAAAGGGATAGTATTATACTTTCGAGAGAAATCCAAAGGCATTTCATGCACGAACTCGCTGCCTGTTCAAAAAATTCACCTGTCCGCCGCGTTTTGTACGACTTGTCTCTTGAAAAAGTGTTTTGAAGATACTATGATATAGGACAATGAATTTTTAAGCAGTATAATTGTTCGATCGCCGTGTTTTCCCTTTGGGAGTTCGGCAGTTTTGATATTGGATAACAGGGAGGAGATCACGTATGCTTAACGCAGTCAAAAAGTTCGCCATCGGTCAGGCCTTCAACTACATCGAGAAGGACCCCATCAAGAACCTGACCAAGGTCATGGACATGGTGGATAAGTTCGCCGGCGAAGGTCCCCAGAGCTTCCCCCGTCAGCGGAAGGCCATCCGTGACGCTGTCAGCAACGAAGGCACCACCACCCACAAGCTGGTGGAGCGGATCATGACTGAGATCGACGTGGGCTTTGCCGAGACTCTGCTGTCCAACTTCTTCGTAAATGCCAGCCTCACCGGCTGGAAGAAGGGCGACGAGATCCGCCAGAAGTATAACTGCAACGTACCCTGGGCCAGTCTGCTGGACCCCACCTCCGCCTGCAACCTCCACTGCAAGGGCTGCTGGGCCGCCGAGTACGGCAACAAGCTGAACCTGTCCTATGACGAGATCGACGACATCATCCGTCAGGGCAAGGACATGGGCACTTACTTCTATATTTACACCGGCGGCGAGCCTCTGGTCCGGAAGAAGGACATCATGAAGCTGTGCGAGAAGCACAACGACGCCATCTTCATGTGCTTCACCAACGCCACTCTCATCGACGATGAGTTCGCGGAATTCATGCTGCGGGCGAAGAACTTCGTCCCCGTCATCAGCGTGGAGGGCTTCGAGGAGGCTACCGACTCCCGCCGGGGCAAGGGGACCTACAGCAAGGTGATCAAGGCCATGGAGCTGCTGAAGGACCATCACCTGCCCTTCG
>JAFSWD010000199.1 GCA_017444675.1 Lachnospiraceae bacterium | reverse complement strand
TATTTGAACAGTTATATCCCCGGAATTTCCGAAGGCTGAACCTGTAAAATCGCCGTCTTTGTATTTAAGGCCGTTTTGCGTTTTCTCGCTATCAGACAGGCCGGAAGATATCCGGGTATCATAGACTTCTTCACAGTCCGACACTTCACGGTCAGACCCTTCCTGTTCTGCCCCTCCGCGGTCGGACCTTTCTTCTTTATCTGCTCCGTCCGCGAGATCCCCGGTATTTGCAGTGCCTGCCCCCACAGGAAATACCGTTGTTTCTTTCCCGTCCTCATTACTTTTGACCTTTTCACCTGATCCCTTTGTATTTTCAGCCTCTGTTTTTTGGCCTGCTGCCCTCTGAACAGAAGCAGTGACAGAGGAAGGGGTTATATCGTCTTTCCCGAAGAGCACTACCGTCATAACCATTATAGCCGTGGCACATGCGGCAACAGCCTTTAACTGATTTACCCCTAAGGTCTCCTGCTTCTTTTTCTTAACCGCCACAGCCTTTAATACTCTGCAGACTCCGTATGTTACAAATACAAAGGTATAAACCACTGCATTAAGGCGATAACCGCTTCTGCCGAGCAAAGCATATTTAAACGTAAAGAAAAGGATGTGAAAAAGGATAAGGGTATAGAAAAGATATGCCATCCTCTGCAAAGCCTTCCATCTCTTGGGGTTCATCCTTTTCCTTATGTTTTTAAACGAAGTGATGAAAAGCGGAAGAAGGATGAGGATCAAAAGGGTCGAGCATACAGCCGCCGCCAAACGAAGACCTCCCAGGGAAGAAGGCTTCGTAAACAGGGATATGATATAGTTCCTGTAGGTGACAGCATGAGAGAAGACCAGGATCGAGGCAATTATAGACAGCTGACCGCGGATGGGCATGATGCCTTTTAACACCTTGCTTCCGTTGGGCAGAGCCCCTCCCCACATAATGATCACGAAAAAGGCTCCGGACAGAGCGCCTTTGGTAAGTACCGGCATTACCCAATCCTTAAGAAAACCTGTGTATTTAACCCCCGCGAAGTCAAGGACTGTCACAAGAAGGGTGAGTACCGCAGCTCCCACATAGTAGGGGATCGGATGTTTTCTTAAATTATTTCCCGCAAAATATGTAAATGCCGACGCAATAATAAGCGAAATAAGAAATATCATATTTTTCTCCTGAAATGTCAGAAAACAGAGCAATATTTGGGCATATCTCTTCTCAACCGGAAAAAGCGGGTTTTTTGGCCCCGCTTCCCCATGAACTAAAGATATCCGTTCTGCGGATCAATGCTATCCACGATCCGCGTTGCTACCGGCTCATAACGCTGGTGTTTTCTCTTACTGCATTAAAGTCGTATTACTCAACAACCACCGCAACATCTGCCGTGTTGTCGGAAGATATGCTTGCGCTGAAGGTACCGCCGGCTGTGAGATCGATGGCAGAAAGATCTGCCGTATAGCTTGCAGTACCATCTGTAAGAGCTGTTGTAAGAACTGTTGTTCTCTTGGCCTGCTTTCCGGAACCTACTGTGTAGATAACTGTAAGCATAGGATTTTCGAAGTTCTTAAAACTGTTCACGGAAAGGGTGATGACCGCATCGGCTCTCTTAGCACTGATGGCATTGCCCTTATATTGAGGCTTTACATAAACGCCTTCGATATCGTATTCATACACAGCATCGGCCATGATATAGTAAACCTTTTCAATGGTAGCGCCTTCAAGCTTTGCAAGTTCCGTGAGGTTGTCCCAGCCTGAAATCCTGGAGTTACGTGTACTGTCCTTGGAAACATTGAAAGAGAATTCATAGGGCTGTACCCACATGCTCTGTAATGCTTCAAGCCCCACCTTAAGGCCGTCCGCCGTCTCAACAATCATTCCCTGAAGTGCGGAATTGATGTCAAAGTTGTCCTCTCTGGTATTACGAAGATGGGTCTCTGTGGTGTCATAGAGGCATACAAGGTAATCCCCCCAGTTGCTGGAGGTGGAAAGGGATGTGGTAGCATCCTTTACAACAGCAACGGTATTAAACCTTGTTGCGGAGTAGGAAGCCTTGCCGTCAGCAACTGTCACTGTCTTGTACTGAGCGGGAGCTTCGCTTCCTGTCTTCACGAAGGTAGGATTGATCTTGGCATATTCATCTGCCTGATCTTCCGGAACTGCAATATTGGCATTGTTTACGCCAAGGATGTGATAACCGGATGCATTGGTCTCTGCATCCACAAAATCTGTGTACATGCTGGACATGATGGCGTTCTTTTTGTTTGTGGCGGAAGAAACCGCGTCGAATCCGTCTGTAGAAGTAACATCACCCGAATAGTATTCAGCATATGTGAGAGATGCTGTTCCGTACACATAGGTAACGGGTGTGGGTGTAGGTGTTGAAGTAGGCGTGGATGTGGGTGCTGCTGTAGGCGCAGGAGTTGAAGCAGCCTCAGATGCCGATGTCTTTGTGGGTGCTGCCGTATTGGAAGCATTCACTCGGTCCTCCGCAGTTTTGCCGCAGCCTGCGAGTGCAACTGTGCAAGCAAGAGCTGCTGCGAGCATTAAAGAAGTAAATTTTTTCATATAAGATCCTTTCCGGTTAGCTTTCGCTAATTAGCAGGTGCTAACCGAATCGAGATTTTACATTAATGTCTTTTATTTGTCAATCTTTTTTTCTCAAATATTGCTTTTTTTTGAGCCGGGAACCAAAGGGGCCGTTTCTCAATCGGCTCTTTCAGGATCAATATTTTGATGTTACTGTCAGTAGCATCCCTTTTTTAACGCTTATCTTGACTTCCTCGTCCTTCCATTCATTGCTGACGCCCAAAGGGAAGGAATTTGTCAGTTCCCCGTCTTCCATCTCGTACTTCGCGCCTTTGATGGTCACTCCCTCGGAGATATCCGTAAGGCTGAACACCGACAGGGAAAAGCCCTCTTTCTTTTTAAGCACCAATTCCCCGTCTTTGATAAAATGCATCTCATCGGTGGAACTGCAGATCTTGGCTTTAAGTCCCCTGCCCGCTATATACGCCCCGCTTTGGATATTGGCCATCATATGGTCCAGTCTGCCGCCCAGGGCACAGCAGATGAATATCTCCTTAAACCCTCTTCCCACGGCCCATTTAACCGCTGCCATGGTATCCGTATCATCCTTTTCGCAAGGGAACTTGAGCACAGGGATATTTTCCCCCACCCCTCCCTCGTAAGAGTCAAAATCCGCTATTACCAGATTGGGTTTTAAATTCATCTTTAAGGCATATGAATAGCCTTTGTCACAGGCTATCACATAGTCATCCTTTAAAACTTCCACGGCGGGATCGTATTCACCGCCGGAAATGATAACACATTTTTTCCGCATCTTATCCTAAACGCTTTCTATTCAAATATCATTTTTATATTTATCTCATCATCGGCACTGACTTCAGCCATCGCCCCGGTTACAAAAGGTATGGCCGGAGGAAGATGTCCCAGATCCGCATCCATGATCACCGGAACGTTGTACTTTCTTATCATGCTTAGCACCGCCTCATGCATATCTATACCGAACGCCTCTTCTCCGTAATGCAGCGGCCTTCCTATGATAAAACCTTTAACGTATTTAAACCATCCGGCCTCATCCATCTGCCAGAAGGCTCTGCGTACCGATATGGGGTTAAGATCGCAGCTTTCAAGAAACCATATAAAGCCGTCTTCCTTATATTTTTCAAGGAAGTCGGCAGTTTTATCAAAACGTGTTCCCAAAAGGGTTACAAGACAATCTACGCAGCCGCCCAAAAGCCTTCCCTTAAAGGGCACCTTCTTTTTAAAGCTTCCTCCGAAAAACAGTTCTTTTTTCGTATTAAGCTTAAGATCGGATATCGGATCCTCTTCTTCCTCTCCGTCCGGGAGCTCAAAGTTCGGGAAGCCGCGAAATTCTATGCACTTATCTCTAAAATTCTCTCCCGTAAGAAGGCACTCGGCCTGTTTAAGGCTCTCATGAGGCGTGTGCATGGCAAAGCCGGAAATGCAGGGGCCGTATATGCTGGCGGTATCGCACAAAGTGGTAAGCAGATAGGTGAAATTGGTATTATCCGAATAACCCATGAACCACTTAGGATCCATCCTTCCGATCTTTTCCCAGTCCACGAAGGTCAGATCCTCGCACATAGTCTCTCCGCCGCCGCAGGAGATCAGCACATCCGTGTCTTTCCTGCCGTAAAAGTCCATGAACTCCTCGGCGCACTTTTCCGGAGTGTTGCTTTTTCCTATGCCCTTATCTTCACGGACATTGGGGCCTTCCAAAAGTTTGTATCCCTTAGCCCTGAAGATCCCTTCTACGTAGGCAAACCTGGAGATATAAGGCTCCGTTGATGCACCGAAGGAGGGAGCCACAAGACCTATTGTTCCGTTTTTTGGTAAAAAGCCGGGATATCGCATTTAACGCCTCCTGATATTTTTATGCAGCATGATAGTTCATTTCCACATCATCGTAGAAAGTATAACCGCTTCTGCCGTTTTCCTTGGTAAAATACAGAGCCTTGTCCGCATTGGCAAACAGTCCGGAAGTATAGCCTTTTTCTGAGAAAGAGATCCCCACGCTGAGAGTAACGGACGGAGTATCCTTGGTCCCTCCCTGCTTAAGTTCATCGTTGATCTCTTCTATCTTGGCCACTATGGTTCCCGCAGAAGCGGGAGATACGCCTGTCATCAGGACCACGAACTCATCACCGCCGTAACGCACACAATAATCGTCACTCCTGAAAGCTCCCATAAGCCTGTTTCCGACTCTGAGAAGTGCCTCATCACCTTTGGCATGGCCGTAGGTGTCGTTGATCTTTTTAAAATTATCCACATCAATGATCAGCAGAGCAAAGGGAGTGTCCTCCTTTGCCAGACTGTCGCAAAGCTTGTCGAAGGCAGTACGGTTAAGAAGCTTGGTAAGCTCATCATGCTCTGCCTTGTATTTAAGCCTCTTACGGCTCTCGCGGTTCTGGGCCAGAATGGTATTGTAGGTCTCGGCCAGCTTTCTGAATTCCACGCTCCCCGCCATTTCCAAAGGTTCGCCGTTAATTATATTCTCATCATATCTGTCAAGGGGCGCGATCACGAATATAATCAGACCGGCCACTGCTCCGGCGCTCAAAAATATCAAAGCCAGGGTCAGCAAAAGCTGCACCACCAAAGTGCCCTCCAGCAGTTTCGCACTTGAATCCATGTGTTCCTTCATCCCCGATTCCACCGCACCCATGGCCTCGGACAGATCCTTCGTAATGCTCTCCTTGGCCGAGGCATAGTCCGCATCAAAGACAAGTTTTCTTGCCTCCGCTATAAGCTCGGTCTTACTCATTTCCAGTTCGTTTTCAGTAAGTTTCCATTCCTCTACCTTTACCGGCATATCCGTTTCCGCCATGGCATAGGCATAGGCTACCAGCTTCATGGAATGAAATTCGGTGTCCATCAGCCGGTTGGATTCGGCAAGCGCGCGCCTCAGCGCATCCACAGTGGCTGTGCCCACTTGTATATCATTGATCATCTCTTCGACTGCCGTATCCCGTCTTCTTCTCACGTCAGCCTCATAAAAATAATTTTCCATGTAGGCCCTGTTTCCTGTGATCGCATATTGTCTGACCTGCTCCGTCAGATAATCCGACCCTTCCTTCAGATTATAGATACTGTCTCTGGCATTCCCGTAATCCGAGGACGATATCAGCATACCCTTGTATTTGGAATACACATTCACCATCCCGAAGATGGATACAAGCCCGATGACCAGAGATGCAAACATAAGATAATAGGAAAGTGTCCGCAGATGTATACCCTTCTTTTTCATAGCTCCTTTTGTTCCTCCTTCAAAGCTGTGAAAACATTTTTACTTTTTTGTTTTTCCTGATTGTTTACCCCTAAAGAAAATCAGATTATATGACAAAGCCAGACTACCCTAATCAAATATAAAAACTGTCAAGCACAGTTTTTACCATGCTTGACAGTTTATCAAATCAACAGTTCAATTGCAAGAAAAATCATATGGAATTGATGTTTAAGTCTTTTCCCTTTTTCGTCCTTAAAACTGTTTTCTTCTCCATTCTCCCGGCGTCATGCCCGTGATCTTCTTAAAACAAGCCGCAAACTTACTTGCGTTGGAATAACCGCATCTTCCCGCGATATCTGTTACGGAGAGGTCGTCATCCAATAAGAGGTTCTTTGCCTCCTGCATACGCACATGAGTCCGATATTCGTAGACAGTCACTCCGTAAACCTGCCTGAACACTCTTTGAAGGGTTGTTCGGTTAAGTTTGACCTTTTTGGAAAGAAGTTCTATGGGAAGATCCGAAGAAAGATTCTGACCCAGGAGTTTTCTTGCTTCATGGATCTTATTTCCCGTATCCCCGCTGAAATATTGATAATCGGATATCTTTCCGCCATTTACATCCAGAAGTGCCACCACTGCCTGATAGGTAAGGAGCTTTCTTTGATACTCGCCGTACTTTTCCGGCAATACCATTAATTCGGTAAATATCCTTTGAAGCATCCCGCCTGCAGGAAAGCATATGCAGGACTCAGCCTTGGGCACCTTCGAAAACATTCTGCTTTTATTAAAGCTCCCTGTCTCAAACAACCGGTTCAAGTCGTCCGCCAGATCCTCAAGATTAACTATGATGCTGATGCTTCTGATGCCACCGTTCTTCACATTGCAAACCTTGGTCCCCACGTGGCTGTTAAAGATCACCACATCTCCTTTTGAAGCGGAAGCGTAACGGCGGTTCTCCATTACAAACTCCACCTGACCCTCCACAATGTACATGATCTCGATATAGTTTACAAACCTCTTATGCTCATTGTAGGAAGGAGAATAACTTTCAATCTCCGAATAAATGATCTCAATCCCTTTTGACACATTGTATCTTCTCATTATGCCGTCTCCCGTTTCGGCCTTGAGACGATATATGCTTTCGGTATCGTTTTTTCCGATCAGATACATGTACTTGTCAAACAGAGCATCAGCATCCCGACTGACGTCAACTGTGGTTTCGATTCTCATGATCCTTCTCCCTTTCAGTTTCCTCATATAAAATAGTTCATCAGATTATTGCGTTAGTACAAGCTAACCCATATTGAGTATAAAGCCGTTATGTATAGAAAGCTACTCCATTTTGCAATATTCGATCCAAAACGCAATAAAAAAGGCAGGATAACCTGCCTTTAAATAGCATATCCTATTTTACCGGGTCAAATCCCTGCATTCTGTCCAGAATATCAAACAGTTCATGTTCGCCTTCCTTTATCATGCCGTAGTTTTCTCCGAATTCCATCAGATCTTCGGATGTCTTGTTCTGCTTCCAGGCTTTAAGCCCTGCTCCGTTGGGTTGTCCGGTCTTGGCGAAATTCAAAAAATACCCTTTCATCGCATCGCTTAAAGAACGGTCCTTTTCGTCGTAAAGCCTTGAATCCTCGGGGATGTTCCCGTACAGGTACACCTCTTCTCCGCTGTGCCAGGGTCCGAGACGTCCGTTTTCCTTTGTAAAGTAGTATTCATAAACCGGTACATTGTTAAGCACCTCCAAACGGTTCAGGCAGTAATGGGGATAATCAAAAAATACCGCTCCCCAGATCAAACTCCAATTTGCAGCCGCCTCCTCATCGGTTTTTGCCGGGTAAAGCTTCAGCACCTCATCGGAGTACTTGCCGAAGTATCCTCTCACATTACTTTCATAATTCTTAAGATTGGCATTTCCGAAGATAAGGAAGGCCGCTGCCTCATCACTGTTGTAGCCGTGGATCAGCGCTTCCTCGTTAAACTCTCCCGCCAGATAGCTTTCATAGGGCAGCTTGGTGAGCACATATCCGTCCACCGTCACATGATGCTCCGTATCCGTTGCCGCCACCAGGTCCTCTGCACTTACCTTCCTCAGTTCCTCAACCGTCGAGCAGGCATATGCTTTCTTTACAGCCTTTCCGCTTCTTAAAGCCTCACTTAAGCTTCTGAAGGAATGGGTGGGACTTACGGGTGCCAAAGTGGAGCTTTCCAGCACAGCTCTTCTGAACAGGCCCTTGGCCAAAGGGGACACACAGATGGCGCTTACAGATGTGGCTCCTGCGGATTCACCTGCCAAAGTGATGTTGTCCGGATCTCCGCCGAAGGCTGCTATGTTTTCCTTTACCCATCTTAAGGCATGGATCTGGTCCATGAGACCATAGTTGCCGGTTGTTCCGTCCGGAGATTCGGCTATAAGTTCTTCATCCGCAAAATACCCGAAAACGCCCAGCCTGTAGCCCATGTTGACCACAATGACGCCCTCTCTTGCAAGGCCCTCGCCGCTGTAATCCGCGTACCAGGGCTGTCCGGTTTTAAGTGATCCGCCGTGGACATAAACTATGACCGGAAGGTTTTCCGCGTTTCCCGCAGGCTTCCAGATGTTTAAGTAAAGACTGTCCTCGCTCACAGGCTCTCTGTAATTGTCCTTTAAAGAGATCTTGTAGTCATGATAGCCTATGATCTGAGCCAGGGAATCGTAGATCGGAAGGTTCACGGGCTGCATACTCATGGGAGCAAAAGTGTCGGCCTGAAGCACGCCTGTCCAGCTCTCCGGATCATAAGTCTCTCTCCATCTTAATTCTCCCACAGGCGGCTTGGCATAGGGTATGCCCGCATATATCTCGATGGCACCGTCCTTACTTACCACTCCCTGAAGATCACCGTTCTTTACGTGAACTATGTCCGTTTTAACGGGATTCCTGTGATCCACGGCCTTTACCGCCTTTACGGGAGGCCAGCTAATAAGGAGCACCAGTGCAAATACTGCCAGCCATACGGGCCAGAAGGCCGCCTTCAGCAAAGCGCCTCTTTTTCTCAGCCATTTAAGATAGACCCAAAAAAGTCCCGCACTTGCCAAAATGATCAGAATAAACCCAAGTACCGTGTTTTTGTTGAGTTCAAGAACAGCCAGCATTAGAATGAAAACCACCGCAAATAACACCTGAAACCCAATGCTCAAAGTCTTTTTTTTCTTTTCCTTTGCCATATCGCAATCCTCTTATCTTTATCTCTTATCTTTATCTCTTATCTTTATCTCTTATCTTTATCTCTTATCTTTATCTCTTATCCGATCGGGCAAGCCTTATCTCCTGCCGGCTTTCCGTTATCTGCCTGAAGTTCTCTTCTCCCTTCATAACATAGGGAATAAAATCAAATGCTCCGCAACCGAACAAAAATCGGTGATTTATCTGTTTCACGCTGATATTTCCGTTTATAACGGGATTTCCGGCCTTATCTGTAAAACGTATCCTCTTATTAAATTTTCTGTGGTCTATACCCATTAACTTCCTCCTGTGTTTGAACAATACCATACTAATGTATACTATAGTTATACCGATAATAAAATAATTTTACTATAAAAAATTAGAGAAGATTTGCCCGGAAATTGGCATAAAAAAACCGTGGTTCAAAACCACGGTGATGATTTTTTTCTTTATCTGCTTTCCGTACCATAAACCTCGATCTGGGTCAAGGCCGGGAAGGGGCTGGGGTCCTCCGCCTTTATGAGTCCGCTTAAGGAAAGGTCTGTGATACCCTTTTTAACTATCTTAAAGATATGAGGTTCTCCCACCTTCTTTTCCATTTTGACCGTTTCCTTATTGCCGTCGGAAAAATCAAAGGTTCCTTCCACCCACCAGTTATCGTGAGGGAAATCAGCCCTTGTATAGAGGCGGATCTCATCTATGTCCACCTTTCTTCCGAAATCCACCGTAAGCCGGGCATCGTCCTGTCTGTTGATGCCCCAGGATTCATAGGGCCACTCTCCGTGGGACTTGACCGCGATAATGCCGTCTGTGGCATTCTTCGCTTCAAAAACCGATTCTCCTCTGGTTTCCACATTGGCATAAGCGTGGGGGTAAACACCGAAATCCTCGTGGCGGTCGAAGGTGTTAAGCGCCAGGTTTCTGTATGCCTTGATCTCAAAATCCCTTGCTTTTCTGATCATGGTGTAATGTCTGTTTCCCATGAACGCCATTGGATTAAGGCTCTCTCTCTTTTCATAAAAAGGTATGGGGAAGGTGACGGTGCTCTTAGTCACATACACCAGGCTTTCCTGCATTACGGCATCGACACGTACCGCATAAAAGGAATTTTCCTCTAATCCCGAAAACTCCAGCACGTCATTCTTCCTGTACTCTCCGTTCCAGGCAAGAACAGCCATTTCCGTGCCTTCCGCACCTGCCTTCGGAACATGGTCCCATTCGTTATAAACCGTTATCTTCATCTTTATCTCCTTAAAGTAAGTGATCTTTCTTACCTATTCTATCGCATTTCTTTAAATCTTCCATATATTTTTCTTACTTTAAGTACCAATGCGGCCACAAATGCCATCGCAATTAATTCCACAAAGATACCGATCCATACAGCCCCGTCCGTTATGAGCCATATACCGAAGCCGACCAGGACCGATATTACAACCAGGACCACCAGTATCGCCAATGCTACTATTAAGGTCCTTACACCTTTGGGATATTTTCTATATATTTCATCCCTTTCAAGAACCAATTCAGCCCCGTCAAATATAAACTCCAGTGCCAGTTCCAGAACGATATCCACCAAATATTCCATAATTTTTCCCCTCCCCGAAGAAACTACTCCGTTATCCTGTTCAATATATCCATATATTCGCTGCAGTATTTGTCATATACAGGCTGAACCTTAAGGCGAAATCTCCTGATCTCACTCTTACTTAAGGAAGTCACTTTAACTCCGTTTTCCAGAGCTATCTTTCTGGACTCTTCTACTCTTTCATTCCAGAGTTTTCGTTCATACTCTGCAGATTCCAGAGCGCATTCTCTTATTATCTCTTTATCTTCCTCCGAAAGAAGGTTCCAGGTGTGGATGGAACAGATCTGCATCTCAGGTACACGGGTATGCTCATCCTCGCAGAAATAGGCAGCCACCTTGTAGTGATCCGTATCCTCATAGGAGGGCCAGTTGTTTTCTGCTCCGTCTATTGTACCGAGTTCCAGCGCCGAGTACACTTCCTCGTAACTTATGGGCACAGCCGTTGCTCCCAAACAATCGATCATGTCTATCATAGGCTCCGACTGCTGCACACGGATCTTCATGCCTTCCAGATCCTCAAGGCTCGTAACGGGCTTCACGGAATTATAAAAGTTTCTTGTTCCCGAATCATACCATGAAAGTCCGCAAAGATCTATATCCTTTATCAGATTAAGGAAATAATCCCCTATCTCTCCTTCCAGCACCCTCCACATGTGTTCCGCATCATTGTAAAGATAGGGCATTTGAAGCACATTCAGTTCCGGCTCGAACTCTGCCAACTGGGAAAGGGATACTCTGGCAAAATCCACACCACCGTACTGCATCTGGGTGATAACATCCGCTTCTCTTCCCAGTTTCGCCTGGGTGTAGACATTTATCTTTATCCTTCCCCCGGTCCTTTCGTCCACCAGGGATGCAAAATAATACCCGCCCTGAGAAGTGGGATAACCGTCGGACTGGTTTTCCGCATAGGTAAAAACATAGTCCGGGACAGGTTCTCTGTTTATTATTTTGATAATGATGCCGGTCGCGATAAGAACAACGAACACCGCCGTTATCCATATGGCCATCCTTTTTATCTTCATATGAGTCCTCTGATGATCCTGTACTCCGAAGGCGTCATGCCCTCCGCTCTCTTAAAAACTTTTGCATAATAGTTTGAATCCCTGAAACCCACTTTTGAACTTATATCCTTCACATTCACCGTGATATCCGATAATAGTTCCTTGGATTTTTCTATCCTGAGCTGAGTCAGATACAGGATAAAACTTTTACCGAAGATCTCCTTAAAGATCTTGCAAAAATGAGGTTCCGAATAGTGCATAGCAGATGCCGCATCCGACAGGGATATATCTCTTACATAGTTAACTTCCATAAATTCAGCGATCTGCTTCTTTATGGCTGCCTGACGGAGATTTGCCTGTCCCTCCTTATCGGGAACCGCGGTGAAGGGCGTAAATCTGTGAGCTCTTCCTTCCCCCGCCAGCCTTAAAGCCTCCTCCAAAACCGCTATCAGTTCCTCCTCGTTTATGGGTTTTAACAGATAATCCAGTGCTCTTACTCTTATGGCCTTCTGGGCATATTCAAACTCATCAAAGGCCGTAAGGAAGATGATCACGCTGTTTTCGTGTTTTTTTCTGATAACCTCCGCCGCTTCTATACCGTTAATGCCGGGCATACATATGTCCAGCAATGCAATATCGCAATGCTCCTTCTCGTACACTTCCATGGCTTCGCGTCCGTTGCAGGCGAGACATGTCTCTGCCTCTCCCTTAAAGGCATCATCCAGTATTTTTTTAACCACCGCTTTTTCGATGGGTTCATCGTCCGCTACAAGAATTTTGATCATATTTTCTCCCGTCCGTCCTATTTAAAATCCCTATACCTGATAAGGTATGCTGAATTTCGTAATTGTGCCGTCCCCTTCTATGCTGTCGATCTCAAGAGTGATATCATCGTACAGAAGCTTTAATCTGTTATATATGTTGCTTATACCGATGGCATTCCTTCCAAGTCCGTTTTCGGTCATATCTTTTCTTATCTTTTCCAGTTTATCCTTGGTTATACCCACTCCGGTGTCGGACACGTTCACCCACAGTCTCCTGTTCTCAATATCCTTTTCATCCAGAAAGACATGGATCCTTATATATCCGCCCTCCTCCTTCTTGGCAAGTCCGTGGATTATGCTGTTTTCAATAATAGGCTGGATAACAAAGGTGGGTACATTGGCTTTATAAAGCCTTTCTTCACAGTCTATCTCGCATTTGATACGATCTCCGAAACGCATTTCCTGAAGATACATATAGTCCTTTATAACGGAAAGTTCCTGTTCCAGGCTTATCTCGTTATCCTCGGTACGAAGGATGTATCTTAAGAGAGAACTTAAAGCTTTTATCATCCTGTCGGTGGTAACCGCCTCTTCAAGAGTGGCCATACCGCTTATCACCGTCAGGGTATTAAAAAGGAAATGAGGATTGATCTGATTCCTTAACACCTCATACTTCATCCTTACCAGTCTGTTCTCCGCATCTGCCTTTTTAAGCTCCTCCCCATGCAGCTTGTCCAGCATCTCACGGTTTTCTTCCAATGCCTTAATGTACTTACAGGTCGCATCCTTCATCTTGTTAAAGGCGTGGACAAGGTCTCCCATTTCGTCCTTATTGTCCACGTGAACATCCTCGATAAAGATATCATTGGCGGCTATCTTTTTTGAAGCTTCCACCAGTTTGTCGATGGGCTCCACCAGGGTTTTATTCATGGAATTTGAAGTCCTTGCCAATATGCTGATAAGAACTCCCGCCACTGCCAGTATCACTGCCGGGAAAAAGAAAAGCAGCGGGAATCTCTCTCTGTAAAAATCACCTACCGCTTTACTTGTAAGCGAGACCAGAGTACTCCCGTATTTTTTAAGATAATCCTGCATTTGATACAGTTTATATTCAATTATTATATAATCCTGAGAAGTTGGGGACATTTGAAGAAAGTTTTCGCACTCTTCCCTGTACACCGCAAAAGATCTGTCTATCTTTTCGGTCCAGGCTCTTCTTTCTTCCCCTATCCGCCTGTAATCCCTTTGAAGCTCGGATACCGCTTTATCCGTAGCTTCCATAGACTTTAAAAGATCGTTTTCAGAAACATTTCCCTTTATGAAGTCTGAAAAAACAAGGCTCTCGTTTTCCATACTTCCCATAAGCGTTCCCACACGCTCGTTGCTTTCCAGAGAATACCTGAAATCCCACAGGGATATCTTTATGGTCCACACGTCCAGCAAAACCGTCATCAAAATAATACTTACGATGATCAATATCAAAGCGGAGATCTTCTCCTTGAGAGACCTTTCATTCCACTTTTTCCGTACTATTCCTGTCTTTATGCTGTAAGGTGTTAATCTCATTCTCTATACCGTTTGACTTCTTAAAAATTTGATGAAACCATCTTTTTGGTCTCCCATAACTCTGTTAAATAGGAAATATCCGTTACATCCGCCCACATTCAATACCAGACAGTCGCCCGTATCTATCACCTTTTTGATCCTGGAGTAACTTACTGTTTCCGCTCTGTCTCCCACTCTCACCAAAAGACCGGTCTTGTCCGTCTCTATGGTCATGTCTTCAGGCATCATTCCGGCCAGAGTTTTGGCACGCATATATACACAAAAGGGCTGGATCACCGGGATCAAAAGGCATAAAAATATCAATATGCATCTTACGCCATCACTTGCATTACCGAAGAACTTAAATGTCATAAGCAATACAGCAATGAAAAAGACGAGATTACATATGCCCAAAGGCGATCTGTAGGTCTTCTTCATTGACATCATGAAAAAATCAAAAGGCGTAGCCTTAACCTGAAATCTGTAATCCATATCTATCTCCTTCGAAAAACTATTTTACTCCCATTTACCCGATAAGAGCAAGCCAAACCTGAAATTTGACTTGCTCTTAGAAGGAAATAACTCTCCCGACTCACATGAACAGATTGGGTAAAGCCATGCACAGTTCGGGTATGAAGGTAATAAGAAGAAGTGTTATTATCATGCAAATGTAGAAAGGTACAGTGGCTTTTACAACTCTTTCCATTTTTACCTTTCCTACCGCGGAACCAATGAACAGAACTGCTCCAACGGGAGGAGTCAGCAGTCCGATACCGCAGTTAAGTACCATAATGATACCGAATTGCACGGGATCGATACCGATAGCTTTTGCAATAGGTAACAATATGGGCGTGGCGATCAATATGATGGGTGACATATCCATGATGCATCCGAGTATAAGAAGGATCACGTTCATCATAAGGGCAATGAGTATCTTATTGTCGGTAAGACCTATGATCGCATTGGCAGCCAGAGCCGGCACATGTAAGGTGGTAAGGCAATAGCCGAAGGCGCAGGAGGTGGAGATAAGGATGAGCACGATGGCAAGTGTGTCGATACACTTTTCAAGTGCTTTCCAGACTCCCTTCCAGGTCAGGCCTTTGTAAATGTAAACGCTGACAAACAGCGAATAGAGAACTGCTATGGCTGCAGACTCGGTGGCTGTGAACCATCCGCCTACAACACCTACCACAACAATGATAACGGCAGCCAAAGCCCAGAAGGACTTAACCAGTTGTTTTAAAAGAGTAATAAGAGAGAATCTGTCTCCCTTGGGATAATGCCTTCTTTTGGAAATGATGAAGGATCCCACCATCAGGGAAACTGCCAAAATGGCTCCCGGAATGTACCCCGCCAAGAAGAGGCTTCCCACTGAAACTCCGCCCGCCGCCATGGCATATATTACCATGTTATGGCTGGGAGGCACCAAAAGTCCTTCGCAGGATGAGGTAATGGTTACGGCAGTTGAGAAATCGTCATCATATCCCTGATCCACCATCATGGGGATCAATATGCTTCCGAGAGAAGCTGTATCGGCTGCTGCCGATCCGGAGATACCTCCGAAAAAGTATGATGCGACGATGTTCACCATTGCCATGCCGCCGGTCATCCAACCGACGCAGGCGTTGGCCAGGGCTATCAGTTTCTCCGATATTCCCCCCGTTCCCATGAGAACACCCATGGTTATAAAGAAGGGTACGGCCATCAGCGAGAATGAGTTTATTCCCTTAACCATCTGCTGACATACTGTCGAGATGGGAATACCCATATAGAGGAAACAGAGAATGGACGAGATCCCTACGGCGTAAGCAATGGGAAATCGAAGCACTATCATTATCAGGAAGGAAACGAGGAGAATGGCTATTGCGGCAGTATTTGCTGTCATGATCTTCCCTCCTTTGTAAGCATTTTCATAACCTGGATATAAATAGCTTCCAGTTCAAATATTATCATTGCAAAACCCGCAAGCGGAACGGGGAAATACATCCAGAATTTGGATAAGGCGGGCATACTGATATAAAAGCCCCTTGCGCCTATAGTCCTTGCATATTTCCAGCCGACCACCAGCATGATCACACCCAGTGCAAGCACAGCTATATCTGCCACCAGGTCCAATATATCCAGCATTTTTTTCGACAGATACTTATCAAAGGAAGTCATACGAATGTGACTGCCTTTTCTTATGGCCAAAGCCGCCGAGAGAACCGCCATGTATGTCATTAGTGTAAGAACCACTTCCTCTGTCCAGGAAGGATCCGGAATGAAGGGAACGAAGCGCCCTAAAACAGCCATACTTGTAATAAGAATATCTCCGATAAGAAATATCTTACATATAAAAAGGACTATTTTGTATACCACATCATAAACCGGTCTTATCTTACCCAAAGAAGTTAAAAAACCTTTCATTAACACCTCCGCAAACGGGAAGGCGCACGGAGTTTGCCCGTGCGCCGTCATTAACCCCGGTTTAGACTATTTTAATTTTAAAAGTTTCTGATAAAGATCCTCAAGTCCCTTTGTGTTTTCGGCGATGACATTTTTAACCGCATTCTGCCAGGGTGTAGGATCCTTAACTTCAACTACGTTACATCCGTTGGCCTTAAGTTCCTTAAGCACTTCATCTTCCTTGGCCTGGGAGTTCTTCTTATTGTTTGCCTGAGCATACTTGCCTGCTTCCATAAGGATATCCTGCTGCTCTTTTGTCAAAGAATCCCAAACGGGTGTTGCTACGACGATTTCAATTGCTCCGAGAGTGTGGCCGTCAAGAATGATATTGTTGGCAACCTCAGGGAAGGAATTGGACTTATAGTTTGCTATAGGCTGCTCTGCACCGTCTACAATGCCGGAAGAAATGGCCGAGTACAGTTCGCCGAAAGCAACAACCGTAGGACTGGCTCCAAGACCTTTTACAAGGCCGTTCATAACAGGATCGTTGGAAACTCTGAGCTTCATGCCTGCAAGATCCTGAATACCTGTGACCTTATTTTTTGTAAAGAAATGACGGAAACCTTCTTCTCCGTAGAAGAGACCCTTAACGCCCAGCTTCTTATCATAGGATTCGTTCAGGAATTCCTCTGCAAGATCGCTGGTAGCAAAATTCCAGAAATGCTCTCTGGATTCAAATGTGTAAGGAAGGGAAAGCAGAACTGACTTTTCTGCTCCGTAAGAAGTAAGTGAAAATGCGGAGATCCTGGATATGTCCGCAGAACCTGCACCTGCCAGCATTGCATCCAATACTTCATTTTCGCTTCCGAGCACGCCGGAATACTGAACATCAATGATGATCTGTCCCTTTGACAGTTCCTCAACCTTGGACTTAAAATCCGCTGCAACCTGTCCTACAATGGTATACTCGGGGT
>JAFSWD010000198.1 GCA_017444675.1 Lachnospiraceae bacterium | reverse complement strand
GAGAAAATTCATTTTTGAGGCATATTTTGAGCTATAAATCCTAAAAAATACCAAAAACAAGGTTGAAATGGAGAAAAATAAAGCAGCGTCGGCATCGTTCTTTGAAAAAAGGACTTTGTCGACGCTCTGAAGCAGCCACCTTAAAGAAGGTTGCTGCTTTTATATTTGTACATTCTTTCCTATATGGTTTCTTCCAGACTCTTTCCCGTAAGCATTTTGAAGCCCTGAAGATATTTGGATATGGTCTTCTCAACGATCTCTTCGGGAAGTACCCAGTTGTTTCCGGGATTTGCCTTCAGCCAGTCACGGGCAAACTGCTTATCGAAGGAAGGCTGTGAATGCCCTGCTTCGTAGCCGTCTGCAGGCCAGAAACGTGATGAATCGGGTGTAAGCATCTCATCGCCGATAACGACATTGCCATTTTCGTCAAGGCCGAATTCAAACTTGGTGTCGGCAATGATTATGCCTTTTGTAAGAGCATAGTCGGCGCACTTTTTGTAAAGCGCGATGGTGGCATCCTTAATGGCAGTCGCATATTCAAGGCCCTTGCCGGGGAACTGCTTTTCAAGGACTTCAACGGATCTCTCAAAAGAGATGTTCTCGTCGTGATCTCCGATCTCAGCCTTGGTGCTGGGAGTGTAGATGGGTTCGGGGAGTTTCTGAGACTCCTGTAATCCCTCGGGAAGCTTGATGCCGCAAACTGTTCCGTTCTCTTTGTAGCTTGCCCAGCCGCTTCCTGTAATGTAGCCGCGAACTATGCATTCGATGGGAAGCATTGTAAGCTTCTTTACCATCATGGTATTGCCCTTAAATTCGGGTGTGCTGAAGAACTCGGGCATATCCTTTGCATCTGTGGAGATCATATGATTAGGGATGATGTCCTTGGTCATATCGAACCAGAATTTTGACATTTGAGTAAGAACTGCGCCCTTGTGGGTCACTTTGTTTCCAAGGATCACGTCAAAGCAGCTGATACGATCGGTTGCCACCATGATCAGGCTGTCTCCGTTATCGTAGATCTCTCTTACTTTTCCTTCTTTTACAGGCTTAAAATCACGACTCATTGTTTACCTCCGTACAAACATGGATCATTTTTTTGATGAGGTCATTTTATCACCTGTTTATCTATTATAAAAATCATTTTTCATTCTTATTTACATTAGTTTTGTTAATATCGCCAGCTTTTTCTTCTGGGCAAAGGTGAGGGCAAATGCCACAACAAATCCTACTGCCATTGAAGCCAAAAATTCAACAAAGCCCGGTCCCACATAGGCAACACAAGTTATATAGCTGGGGAAAGCAAAGGATGTACAGTGAGTCCCGGCATATCCCGCAATGGCTCCGCCCACGGCACCTCCGCAGCAGGCCGCAAGCATGACTCTTATATTGGAAACCGTAACTCCGAAAAGGGCAGGCTCCGTAACTCCGATGGCTGAGGAGAAAGCTCCCTGGAAGCCCAGTCTTTTCTTTTCCTTATCCTTCATTATGAGCGCATATGCAAGGCACGCTCCGCTCTGTCCGTAAACCGCCCCGCCCAGCAAAGGCATGATCACATCAAATCCCTGAGCGGCAATAGCTGCGATGCTGACAGGAACTATGCTCCAGTGAATTCCGAGAGCTACCATGGGCTGAATGAAAAATCCCATAAATGCGCCGGCTGCCACCGGATTCCAGTCATATATAAATGAGAACAGCATGGTCAGAAGATCCCCGATCTTGGTGCCCAGCGGACCAAAGACCAGGAAGGTAACGGGAAGCACAATAAGACAGCATATTATGGGTGTCAGGAAGCCCTTGACCGCGGCCGGGATGTACTTTTTGCAAGGTATCTCCACGAAATGCAGAAGTCCCACTGCCAACAGCACCGGAAATACGCCCGAATGATAGATCGTGGGCATAAGGTTAAGCCCTGCAAATGAAAGGCTTTGACCGTTTTCAAGAATTGCCGTGATGTCCGGATACAGCATAGTCACCGGGATCAAAAGTGCCAGATAAGGATCCGTCTTCCACTGCTTCGCCGCCGTCACCGCCAGGAAAAAGGGAAGGAAGTAAAAGAATCCGTCGGAAACCGCGTAAAAGATCTTATACACTCCTCCCGCCGTATCCAGTATCCCGAATCCCACCAGCAATATGATCACACTTTTCAATATGCTTGCTGCCGTCAGGTGATTTATGATGGGCAGAAATATGCCCGTGATCTGCTCGGTTATCTTGTTATAAAGTTTCTTTTTTTTCGGCTTTTGCGCGCCGTTCGCAGCCGGATATGCCGTTTTTTCAACTGTTTGAACACTGTTTTCAGCTGTTTGTGTTCTCTTCTCTTCCATCTTTATCTGTCTCCGCTAAATATAAACGAATTCCAAGGTCAATTTATCGGAATCCAAACTATCAACTTCCCCCTCTCTTGTCAACAAAAATATTTATGAACCCCGGGGACGGGGTTAGAGGTTCACCTTGAAAACGCCCGGTGTTTCCTATAGCCCGGTGTGCCCCCTCAAAAGCAAACTTTCGGCGGGAGGAACCCGGGAAGTTTGCCTTAGGCTTGTTATAGAGATACAAATTCCGGGGATCGGGCAAACTCTCGGAGGGCGAAGCCCGGGAAGTTTGCTTTAGGCTTGTTATAGAGATACAAATTCCGGGGATCAGGCAAACTTTCGGCGGGAAAGGCCCGGGAAGTTTGCTTTAGGCTTGTTATAGAGATACAATTTCCGGGGATGGGGCAAACTTTCGGCGGGAGCGGCCCGGGAAGTTTGCCTTAGGCTTGAAATGGTCGAGAATAGATATGCCTGACGGATAAATGGTAAGATATGGCTCGTGAAAACTTGACTAAATCGGGAAAATAAGTCAAACTAAATCTATGATCCGGGGGCCCGGGTTGTTTTTCAAAGGCCGAAAAGATGGGCGAGCACATCCGAACAGAAGAGATTTGTGGATCATAACTCAAATTTGAATTACTAAGGTGAAACGAATTGAACGAAAACAATAAGCTTTTTAAAGAACCTGATATAATTAAAGTGTATTTCGAAAAGGGCGGCGAGCGCGGATCGGCAGAAAAGCTGGCTCGAACTCTCAATGTAGAATTTACGGAAGCCCCTGAAGTGGCCGCAAAGGCTGATATTTTGCTACGCTATAATAAGGAGGGACTGTTTTTTGAAAGCGAAGGGCAGGTCCTTCACGGTGATTTCAGCACATTGCGACAGCGGCTTGAAAAAGGCCGGGTCGATCACGAATTGCTGGTAAAGGCAGCAAAGTTCAAGGGGGAAAACCCCGAAGACCTCACGGCTGTGGATGCTACCGCCGGTCTTGGCGAAGACTCCATGCTCCTGGCTTTTGCCGGTTTCAAGGTTACCTTGTACGAAAGGGATCCCATCATTTGCGCGCTGCTTAAGGACACCGTCAGACGTGCTTGCAAGATACAATGGCTGGCGGACGCGGCCAAACGAATGAATGTAGTGGAAGGAGACAGCATCACCGAGTTGCCGAAAATAGCGGACCCGCCCGACATGATCCTTCTTGATCCTATGTTTCCGGCCAAGAAAAATTCCGGCCTGGTGAAAAAGAAGTTTCAGATGATATATCTTCTGGAGCGGCAGAGTTCCGACGAGGACTACCTTCTTGAAGCCGCGCTCAAAGCTCATCCAAGAAAGATAGTGGTCAAACGCCCTGCCGGCGGCCCTTTTCTGGGCGGTCTGAAACCCGGCTACTCCCTAAGCGGAAAAACCATACGCTATGACTGCATTGTTCCCTGATCTGACTTGCCAATGAATTAATTCAAAACAATCATATATTGTCTCAACCCTTTAAAAAACAAAAAAAAGCAGACATATGCTCTTTTCCGAGAGCTTTGTCTGCTTCAGACTGTAGACAAACTTTATTTTTTAATCCGGCGCCAAACCTATTTTTTAAAAAGTGGAGAGAAAATTCATTTTTGAGGCATATTTTGAGCTATAAATCCTAAAAAATGCCAAAAACAAGGCTGAAATGGAGAAAAATAAATCAGCGTCGACATCGTTCTTTGAAAAAAAGACTTTGTCGACGCTCTGAAGCAGACATATGCTCTTTTCCGAGAGCTTTGTCTGCTTTTCATTTTGGTTTGAGGGGGATTTGATCAGCGTTGAGCAGACATATGCCTGTTTCTCGCCGGTTTGTCTGCTTTTTCTGTTTTAGGGAACACCCGGCGTTTTCAAGATGAACCATAACCCCGTCCCCAAAGGCTCATAAAATGAACCCATAACCCCGTCCCCGGGGTTCATTTTACTCGCTGAATAATTCGGTGCTAAGGTAGCGATCACCGGTGTCGGTTAGAAGAGCAACGATGATCTTGCCTTTGTTTTCGGGACGCTTGGCGAGTTCTACGGCTGCCCAGGCAGCTGCGCCGGAGCTGATGCCCACCAGGACTCCTTCTCTTTTTCCGATGCGGCGTCCCATGATCATGGCATCCTCATCCTTTACGGGGATGATCTCGTCGTAGACCTTAGTATTCAACACTTCCGGAATAAAGCCTGCTCCTATGCCCTGCAGTTTGTGAGGGCCGGCAATTCCTTTTGAAAGATAAGGTGAGGAAGCAGGTTCAACAGCCACCACCTTGATATCGGGATTCTTGGATTTAAGGAACTCGCCTGTTCCGGTGATGGTTCCGCCGGTTCCGACTCCGGCTACAAATATATCAACCTTACCGTCTGTATCATTCCAGATCTCAGGGCCTGTAGTCTTCCTGTGCGCAGCAGCATTTGCGGGATTCACAAACTGTCCGGGAATGAAGCTGTCGGGATATTCCTTCGCCAATTCCTCTGCCTTTTCAATAGCGCCTTTCATGCCCTGTGCGCCGGGCGTAAGCACGATCTCTGCTCCGTATGCTTTAATGGCCTTCTGCCTTTCCACACTCATAGTATCCGGCATTACGATTATAACCCGATAGCCTTTGACAGCAGCGATCGAAGCCAGTCCTATGCCTGTATTTCCGCTGGTAGGTTCAATGATAACGGAACCTTTCTTCAAGACGCCGCGCTTTTCGGCATCGTCTATCATTTCCTTAGCTACTCTGTCCTTAGCCGAACCTGCGGGATTAAAGCTCTCCATCTTAGCCAAAACTCTTGCTTCCAGCTTTTCTTCCCTTTCTATATTGGATAGTTCCAAAAGGGGTGTTCCTCCCACCAACTGTTCCGCTGACATAAAAATCCTTGCCATAGTATATACCTCTCTTTCGGATCAAAATTTTAAACTGATACACATAATTACACTTTTACCTGTCTTTGTAAAGCAATAAATCATATCTATACTCAACCCGTGGGGTTATTAAACCAGCTAAAAGGGGCTCTGCCCTTCGCCTTAGCCTACTGCCTCCACTGGGTAACTCTCCCCGGGAAACTTTAATAGTAAGCTAAATCCCACAATACCTTTCACTTTAGCCTACTGCCTCCACTGTGTAACTCTCCCGGGAAACTTTAATAGTAAGCTAAATCCTATTCTGCCCTTCACCTTAGCCTACTGCCTCCACTGTGTAACTCTCCCGGGAAGCTCTAATAGTAAGCTAAATCCTACTATACACTTCACCTTAGCCTACCGCCTCCACTGGGTAACTCTCCCGGGAAGCTTTAATAGTAAGCTAAATCCTGTTCTGCCTTTCATCTTAGCCTACCGTCTCCACTGCGTAACTCTCCCGGGAAACTTTAATAGTAAGCTAAATCCTATTCTGCCCTTCACCTTAGCCTACCGTCTCCACTGCGTAACTCTCCCGGGAAGCTTTAATAGTAAGCTAAATCCTATTCTCCCTTCGCCTTAGCCTACTGCCTCCACTGTGTAACTCTCCCCGGGAAGCTTTAATAGTAAGCTAAATCCCACAATACCTTTCACTTTAGCCTACTTCCCCCGGTATTTTGCAATTTCCCGGAAATAAAATAAGCTAAAGCTGCAAATATCACAGGCCTTAGCCTACTTTTCCTTATTAAAACCGTTGTTCTAATACCACGGTGGCTATTCCTCCCGTAAAGGCTCCGGTGATGACCGCGGATACGATCAATATCGGAAGGTAACTTAACAATGCGGGAGTTTGGGTGATGAGGATCGCCACCAGGATCTGCCCAAGGTTGTGGGCTATGGCACCAAGAACTCCGCAGACCCAGATCTGGCTCTTGGATACGATCTTTTTTAGAAACACCGTCACAAGGAAGCAGAGAAGCCCGCCCGCCAGACTGTAAAGCATGGCTATGATGCGCCCGGAGAATATGCTTCCCATAACGATCCTAAGGATAAGGATAATAAGTCCGTCTACAGGTCCAAGTTTGAAGATCGCGATCAGCGTGATCACATTGGCCAGTCCCAGCTTAACACCGGGGATCGGCACGATCTCGGGAAACTGCAGCTCGATGATAAAGATGATCAGCGCCAGTGCCGTGAGCACAGCATCCAGGGTTATTCTTTTTGTGGATATCTTTCGTTTCAAATTTCTCTCCAACTCTACTTGGACACTGCGTCGGGCACATCATCCCCCGCCTTTTTGTCCTTCTCTATCTTTATGACCAGCTTGTGGGGAAGGCAGCATATGGGTGCGGCAGAGTCCGATATCCACCCAGTGTGCACACAGGTCTTATCGGGGCAATCCGCTTCGACCACAGAAATGCGCCCTTCTTCCACCCTGATCCTGTTGGTACCGTTGTGCGTGTCTATCGTAAATTCATAGGTTTCGGTCACTATGGACAGGTCCACGGATCTCACACATTTCCCGTCCACATATATATTCGCTACGGTTCCGCCCACAGGCTTCAGAAATATCCAAAGGCTCAAGCCCCCGGAAACTGCCAGGAGACAGGCAAATATGATGATCCAGGTTTTAGTCTTGATCATGGCAGATCACCTCCGGAGTCACGTTTTTGTATCTTCCGAGGGGCGTAAAATCATCTTTTACCCCTTCCGTCACATATATCCTGTCTTCAGCCGTGATGAACACTGCCTCAAAGTCGTTACTGTTCTTCCAAAATTCAAAAGCCTTTTCCGGCCCCATAGCGAAAAGAGAAGTGGAAAGCCCGTCGCACAGGGTCCCTTCCTCCCCGATCACCGACACGGAAACAAAGCCGCTTTCCGCAGGCCATCCCGTTGAGGTGTCTATGATATGATGATAGGTTTTGCCCTTTTCCTCGAAAAATCTCTCGTAAGCGCCGGAGGTGATCACCGTCTTTCCGATGACTGACACCACGCCGGCATAGTCCGAGCTGCCGTTAGGATCCGCTATGGCCACCTTCCAGGCACTGCCGTCCGGCTTGCTGCCCAGCGCCTGCACATTTCCGCCCAGGTTTATGAGTGCGCTTGTTATCCCCCGGAACTTAAACAGCTCGATCAACCTGTCTCCCGTGTAGCCCTTGGCCACGCTTCCAAGATCCGCCATCATCCCATCCTGCAGGCTGACAAACCGGTCCTCTTCCAGCTCCAACTTCCGGTAATCCACGTTTTTAAGAAGCCCCGCCAACTCCTCATCCCCCGGCACCCGATAGTCCTGAGTGGTAAATCCCCAGGCCTTCACCACCGGATAGATCGTGAGGTCCAAAACCCCGCCGGTCCTTTCACAGATCTCAAGTCCCCTTTTAAATAGGGCATATGTTTCCTCGGCAACCCGGGTTTTTTTGCTCTTATTAAGCTGATATAAGTCGCTGTT
>JAFSWD010000197.1 GCA_017444675.1 Lachnospiraceae bacterium | reverse complement strand
AGAAGGATGTACATGATTACTTCTTTAAGGAATATCCGGATGTTTACTCAAAGATAGACGACAATCCGCCGGCCAAGTACAATCCCGGGGCAAGGGTTACCAATTCCCTTGTATCCAGCGGCTGTATCTTAAACGGTGTTGTGGAAAACTCGGTGCTGTTCAAGAAGATCTATGTGGGAAACAATGTTACCATTAAGAATTCCATTATCTTGAACGATGTCAGGATCGGTGATAATACTTACATCGAAAACTGCATCGTCGAGAGTCGCGATACCATCAAGCCGAATTCCACCTTTATAGGAGAAAACGGCAAAGTAAAGATAGTCGTCGTAAAGGAAGACAGATATAAGATTTGATATACAAACGGGAGGGACAAAATAATGAACATCACAGATGTGAGGATCCGCAAGGTAGACAAGGACGGAAAGATGAAAGCAGTTGCATCGATCACCATTGACGGAGAATTTGTAGTACACGACATCAAGATCATTGATGGCGAGAAGGGATTATTTATTGCAATGCCCAGCCGCAAAACAGGAGAAGGCGAGTACAGAGACATTGCACATCCCATTAATTCAACCACCAGAGACAGCATGCAGGCTCAGATATTAAAGGCCTACGAAAAAGAGGTGGCTGCGGGTACATTGGATTAAGCTCTTATGAAGATGTTCCTTTTCACGGTTCTGCCGCGGAAAGGAACATCTTTTTTGATGGAGGCGGACTTGTTTAATCGTCTCAAATGTTGTATGATTAAAAATTGGAAATAAAAGGAAATGAGTGGAGAATCATATGAACACACCTAAATTCGGAAGAATAAACAGAACAAGGATAATAATGTTTATAATGATAGGGATCGTGGTGATCCTGACCGCGTTGGTCATTATCCTTTTCGTTTTGAGCGAGAGAAAAAACAGGAAAGCCGATCCTCAAGCAGTGGAAAACACACCGACTCCGGGACAGACGGTTTCGCTTGTGACAGCCACCCCCGAGGTGAAGGCTACGGATACCCCCGTTATTGTTAAGGTAAATACGCCTACCCCCACACAGGAGGTAAAGATCACACCCTCGCCTTTACCCACGGCTACACCCGTGCCTGTTGAGAAAGAATATGCAGGATTGAACCTGGTACCCGCTTTGGTCAGAAACAAGGTTAAACTTATGGCGGATATGGCGGTTGCGGATGTTAATATCTGGGGAGGAAGCAATGCAAAGGATCCGGCTGTCACCATAGATACTTATGTTTATCCTGCCTTTGTTTCGATCCTCATAAAGTGCGATGCCGAGGGAAGTGCGACGGAGCACAGGATCGGATGCACCTTCGACGCAGCTACGGGCAAACAACTGGCAGCTTCCGAAGTGTTCAGAGAGTCCTATCTGGCGGTTATAAAGGAAAGACTGCAGAAACTGGCGCCCGAGGAAGATTCGGCCTTTTTAAAGACAGATTTTGTCAAGTACGATACCGCATATAAAGCAAGCGACTATGACAGTTTCTGCATCCATGACAACAAGGTTACCTTCGTTTTCGGAAACGGCACACTTACGGAGCTGATCCACAACGAGTTTGTTTACGACGCACCCTATTCCGAAGCTAAAGCCTTTATGTACAAGGATACGGACGGCAAACCCGTAGGAGTGCAGGTGAGGGAAGGACTGGATCCCAACAAGCCCATGGTGGCGTTCACCTATGACGACGGGCCTTACGAGGTGGTGGAATCCAAGCTTCTTAAGATATTGGACAAATATAATGCGAAATGCACCTTCTTTACCATAGGAGAGAGAATAGACGGAGCAAAGAGTTCCTTAAGATCCATACAGAACATCGCAAAGGCCGGACATGAAGTGGGATCTCACACCTACAGCCACACCTCCTTCAGGAAAGAGGACTGCGACAAGGAGCTTTTCTGGACGGAGATCAACAAGAACAATCTTACCATTGCAAAGGCAGTGGGCTATGCGCCCACGCTGATCAGAATGCCCGGAGGAAACGATAAACTGGTCTACATGGCGAAACATCTTCCCATGCCCATGATCAACTGGTTCATTGATACAATGGACTGGAACAAGGGTATCATCTATCCCGAAAAGAGCACACAGGAAACCATAGACGCCAAAGTGGATGAGATCACAAAGACAGTGCTGGACAGTGTTGCGGATGGACAGATCATCCTCATGCATTCCCTTTATTACACCTCGGCCGAGGCTACGGATAAGATCATGGAAGAGCTTTCTGCTAAGGGTTATCAGTTCGTTACGGTTTCGGAGCTGTTCTATTATAAAGGCATAACTTTGGAAAACGGTAAGGTTTCCTATGCCACAAATTTAAAAGGAAATATTAACAGGGACTATTCAAAGATAAAATGAAGATAATAGCAGGATTGGGAAATCCCGACAGAGAATATGCGGGAACAAGGCATAACATCGGATTTGATGCCATTACGGCCATATCCGACAAGACAGGGATATCCGTTACGGAAAAAAAATTTAAGGCTTTGATCGGCAAAGGCACCATTTGCGGTCAGAAGGTTATTCTGATGAAACCTCAGACCTATATGAACTTAAGCGGAGAAGCCATTATTGAAGCAATGAACTTCTTTAAACTGGAACCTAAGGATGTTTGCATAGTTTATGACGATGTAAATCTGGATCCCGGCTTTATCAGGGTAAGAGAAAGAGGAAGTGCCGGAGGGCACAACGGAATCAAAAACATTATTTCGCACCTCGGAAGCGAAGACTTCCCCAGAATACGCATAGGCGTCGGCGAAAAGCCCAAGGAATGGGATTTAAAGGACTATGTGATGGGCCATTTCAGCAGGGAAGATGAAGTAAAGATCAGGGCAGCGCTGGAGGATGCGGTTACGGCAGCGGAGCTTTTTGTCATTGATGATGTGGCAAAAGCAATGAATACATTCAATCGCAAGAAAACAAAACCCGATGAATAGTTTTATTTCCCTTTTACAAGGATCAACAGAATATGAACAGACAAGAAAGGCACTTGAGCTTGGCAGAACCCCCGTCTGCGTGACAGGGTGTGTTGACTCGCAAAAGTGTCATTTTGTTGCCTCTCTTTTTGAAGACTATAAGATCAGAGCCATCGTTACCTATAACGACCTGAGAGCCAAGGAGATCTGCGAGGATCTTAAGCTTTTCGGAGCGAATCCCAGATTCTATCCCTCAAAAGATCTGATCTTTTATCAGGCGGACATAAAGGGCAATGCCATTGTAAAGGAAAGGGCGGCAGCCATCAAGGAAATGCTGTCCGGAAATCCCGTAACGGTGGTAATGAGCATAGATGCGGCACTTGACAAGATCCTTCCTTTGGAAAAGGTGAAGGAGTCCATCGTCACGCTGTCCGACACAGATACCATAGATGCGGCGGATCTGGAAAAGAAACTGGTGGCACTGGGTTACGAAAGGCAGTCCATGGTTTCTGCACCCGGTGAATTCGCGGTCCGCGGCGGCATCATAGACATTTTCCCGCTGAACGACGAGAATCCTTCCAGGATCGAGCTCTTCGGGGATGAAGTGGACAGCATACGTCGATTCGACGTGGACTCTCAGAGAGCCGTGGGAAATATTGAAAGACTCACCATCTTCCCGGCTGCGGAATTCGTTTTGACAGATGAGGAGCTGCAGGCAGGATTTGAAAAGATCCGGGCGGAGGAAAAGAAGACCGAGAGCCTCCTTCGAAAGAAGATGAAAAACGAAGAGGCGACCAGACTTAAAAAGGCCTGCGAAGAGGCGATAGAGACCATGGAATGCTCCAGAGGAGCAGCTTCCGTGGATGCTTTTGTTACAAGCTTTTATGATGAGACCGCTTCATTTTTGGATTACTTCGGACCTGGGGATCTTATCGTTTTTGATGAACCCATGCGCCTTGAAGAAAAGGGAGAAGCATCCCTTACGGAATTCAGAGAGAGCATGACCGGAAGGCTGGAGGGTGGATATGTGCTTCCCTCACGGGCCGACGTAATATATGACTACAAAAAGATCTTGGCGAAGGGGCAGAACAAGAGATTGTTGCTTTTGTCCACCCTGGACATGGGAAATGCGGGGCTTAAGATCAAGGAGAGGTTTGCGGTAAACGCCAAGAACGTTAATCCTTATGTATCAGGCATAGAACTTCTCGTCCGGGATCTGGAGAGCTACAAAAAGAAAAGGTACAAGACTATCATAGTGACCGGCTCCAGCGCCAGAGGTCAGCGTTTGGCGGAAGGCCTGGCAGAATACGGTATAACTGCGGTTTTCAGTGAGGACAGGGAAAGACAGATACAGGAAGGCGAAACTGTCATCATGTACGGAGCTCTTCACAAGGGCTTTGAATATCCCCTGGAGAGAGTGGCGGTCCTGGCGGAAGGCGACACCTTCGGAGCGGCAAGAAGGGTAAGGTCGAAAAAGCGGTTGAGCTTCTGACGTGGCGGCCGGAGAAAGAAGATTATCTGCCGGAAGTCATTCCCTGGTGGGGTGTTTTCATACCAAAACAGATAACGCTCTT
>JAFSWD010000196.1 GCA_017444675.1 Lachnospiraceae bacterium | reverse complement strand
GATAAGGAGCAGGCAGAGAAAGCACTTGAATCCGTTCACAGAGAACTTAATACCAAGTATGGAGCAAGAGTAATGGCACCTTCCTATAAGGAGCATGCTTTTGACGGAGCACTTGCCCTTCTCTTTAACGAATCCACCAAGGAAAACGGAGGTATTTTCTCACAGCCTCAGGGATGGATCATTCTGGCTGAAGCCCTTATGGGACATGGAAATCGTGCTTTCGAGTATTTTTCGGAGAGCTCACCCGCCAATAGGACTGACAAGGCAGAGATCAGTAAGCTGGAGCCTTATTGCCACGGCCAGTTCACCGAGTCCGTTGATTCTCCTTTTGAAGGAAGATCACATGTTCACTGGCTTACAGGAACAGCGTCGACCGTAATGGTGGGCTGTGTTGAAGGCATCCTGGGACTTCGCCCTGATTTCAACGGTATAAAACTTTCTCCTTCCGTACCTTCGGATTGGAAGGAATTTGAGATCGAAAAGGACTTCAGAGGTTCTCATCTTTCAATTAAGTATGTGAACAACAACGGATCCGAATCCGGTGTTAAGAAGATCATTCTTAACGGAGAAGAGATCCAGGGCGATTACATTCCCGCATCAAAGCTTAAAAAGGACAATACTGTGGTTTGCGAGATGTGATTAGCTTAACTGATAGTTTGTATTAAAATTTTAAAATTGATTAAAATTAAAAACAATGCTACTCTTTAAACAGGGTAGCATTGTTATTCCCCGGAAACTTATAAAATATATGGAGGACCACCATGAAAAGCGTATCATTAAATGAATACCTTAGCAGCAACTCTTATCCCGGAAGAGGCATTGTGATCGGACGTTCGGAGGACGGAAGATCGGCAGTGACAGCCTATTTCATCATGGGAAGAAGCGTAAATTCACGCAATCGTATTTTTGTAACGGAAGGAGACGGCATCAGAACAGAGGCCTTTGATCCTTCAAAAATGGTTGATCCCAGCCTTATAATATACAGACCTGTCCGTGTTCTCGGCAACAAGACCATCGTTACCAACGGAGACCAGACAGATACCATCTATGAACTCATGGATAAGCAGCAGACCTTTGAACAGTCCCTTCGCACAAGAGAGTTCGAGCCCGATGCACCCAATTATACTCCCAGAATTTCAGGTATCATGCATGTTGAAGAGGGAAAATTCAACTTTGCCCTTTCTATATTAAAGAGTAATGACGGAGATCCTTCTTCCTGCAATCGTTTTACTTTTGCTTACAACGGACCCGCAAAGGGTGAGGGCAGGATCATCCACACTTATATGGGTGACGGTAATCCCCTTCCCAGCTTTTCCGGAGAACCCGTAAAGACGGAGATTAAAGGAAATATCGATGAATTCACCGATAACGTATGGAATTCTTTGAATGAGGATAACAAGGTATCATTATTTGTAAGATTTATCGACATTGAAACCGGAAAGACCGAAACCAGGATCGTAAACAAGAATAAATAAGTAGCAGGAATATATTATTTCAGTTATCATAAAGGAGAAAAAAATGAAAGAGATGGAATTAAAATACGGCTGCAATCCCAATCAGAAGCCTTCAAAAGTATATATGGAAGGGGGAGAACTTCCCATTACCGTACTTAACGGCAGGCCCGGATATATTAACCTTCTGGATGCATTTAACGGCTGGCAGCTTGTTTCCGAATTAAAGAGAGCAACAGGACTTCCCGCAGCCACATCCTTTAAGCATGTTTCCCCTGCAGGCGCTGCTGTAGGTAAGGAGCTTAATGATGTTGAAAAGCAGATCTACTGGGTTACTGAGTTCGAAAAGCTTTCACCCCTCGCGTCCGCATATGCACGTGCCAGAGGCGCAGACAGAATGTCCAGTTTCGGTGATTTCATTTCTCTTTCCGACACCTGCGATGTTGACACCGCTATGCTTGTAAAGAGAGAAGTGTCCGACGGTATCATCGCTCCCGGATACGAGCCTGAAGCCCTTGAGATCCTCAAGGCCAAGAAGAAGGGCAATTATTGCGTTATCCGGATCGATCCTTCTTACAAGCCCGCACCCATTGAGCATAAGGAAGTGTTCGGTATCACCTTTGAGCAGGGCAGAAATGAACTGGTTATCGATGAGAACATGCTTACAAACATAGTTTCCGACAACAAGGAACTCCCTGAGAGCGCAAAGATCGACCTTATCATTTCTCTTATC
>JAFSWD010000195.1 GCA_017444675.1 Lachnospiraceae bacterium | reverse complement strand
CGAAGAGCTTAAGCTTAACAGGTCATTTAACGTAAGGTCCGGAGGGAAATACTTTGTCAGGATCTATTCCACCGCCCTTGCAGCTTTTTCTGTAGGAAAAAACGTGACGGAAAGCAGTTGCTTCCGTGTTGCAGCGGCCCACACAGATCATCCCTGCCTTCACATTAAGCCCGTATTCGAGTACGATCCCCATGCTCCCGGAAACAATGGCTACATGAAGCTAAACTGTGAGATCTACGGCAGTCCCATTTACAGCACCTGGCTTGATCGTCCCCTTTCTGTGGCGGGCATGATCGCTCTTAAGGGAAAGAACGCCTTTGAGCCGGATCTCAGGCTCTTCGATTTTAAGCGTCCCATTGCGGTCATCCCCAACCTCGCCATCCACTTTAACCGTGATGTGAACAAGGGCGTGGCTTTAAACCAGCAGGCTGATATGATCCCTTTACTGGGTGTTTTTAACGAAAAGATAAACGAAAAGCATTTCCTGCTCTCTGCTGTTGCTAAAGAACTGGGCGTTAAGACAGAGGACATTTTGGACTGCGATCTTTATGTTTATTGCTGCGATACTCCCACCCTTGTGGGCTTGAACAAGGACATGCTCTCAGCCCCGGCCCTGGACAATCTTACAAGCTGCTACGCACTGACAAAAGCAATTTCCGATGCAGTTCCGGAGGACACCATGGATGTGGCTCTCCTCTTCGATCATGAAGAGATCGGAAGCCGTTCAAAGACCGGTGCGGATTCGGCCCTGTTCAGGACTTTACTTGAAAAGCTCTACGCAGCTCTCGGCTTCAGGCCCGAAACCTTTAACGATGCCGTCCTTTCAAGCTTCCTTTTCTCCGTGGATGTGGGTCACGCCACCCATCCCAACCACAGCGAAAAATATGATTCCTTGTCCAAGATCGGTCTGGGAGAAGGCGTTGCCTTAAAGGTCAGTTCCAATCAGCGCTACACCCTGGATCCTTCCGCCATCGCTACCGCCGAGATGCTCTGTACCGAAAACAATGTAAAGTATAAGAAATTCATGATCAGGGCTGACATCCCCGGCGGCTCCACCATCGGCCCCATGCTCTCCTCCCTTCTCCCCATGCACACTGCAGACATCGGAGTTCCCATCCTCGCAATGCACTCCGCCTGCGAGCTCATGCAGACCTCGGATGAGGAGGAACTCATAAAACTGATGACCGGATTCTTCAATTAGATATATGCCCTTCAGAGGTGTCAACCCGGAGAGAACAGCCGCCGTTGGCACCTTTTTCGCACAAAAAAGGGACTTTCGTTACCGATCATCCTTCATGCTCCCCCCTCCGCTTAAATATTTCCATCTTTACTATTTAAGAAATTTTGTTATAATTGATGCTATGAAAAACAAAACTTACAATGATCCGTGGGATGAGATCGAAGCAAGAGCGAACAACTACTCTTCACAGGGTTTGCTTGCCATGGTGATCGTCATTATCATTGACTGGGCTCTTACTGTGGGCGGTTTCTTTATCATCGATATACAGCTTATGACCAGAGCCGCTTTGATCGGGATCTTCGGTTTTCTTTCCTTGAGAGCTCTGCTCCGGATCTTCGACAACTCAAAAAGATGGCTTAAATACCCGGTGCTGGCCGTGATCTGTATTATTTGCGGTACTATAGTTTCGGTACTTTCTTTTCATGCGGTACTCCTGTATGTAATACCGCTTATTTTTGCCGCCCAGTACTCCAAGCAGCACGTTATCTGGTGCACTCTTGCTTTTGATACGGTGGTAGTTGCCGTCAGTTCTCTTGTCGCTTTCTACTATGGTCTCTGCGATCTCAACATCTTCTTTGTCAGCATGGATAATTACGCTCACTTCACCGAGATCGTACAAAACGGGTTTGTGGGGCTGGAACGTAACCCCAATCCCACATTTATCATACTTGCCTATGCCACTTTCCCCAGAGCCATGCTCCTTGCTCTCTTCGCTTTCATGCTTTCCCAGATAACCGCAAAAGGCAGAGCCGAGGCAGCACAGCTGGCCCGCACCAAGCTGATCAGCGAAACTGATTTCATTACCGGCGTTTTCAACAAGAATAAATATGCCGAAATGATCGAATCTTATTATCCCAAGCTGGATGGTGTGGGAGTTATCTTCTGGGATATCAATAACCTTAAAGAAGTAAACGATGAGTTCGGCCACGAGATGGGCGACAGGATCATCATAGAACTGGCCGAGGCGCTTCTTTCCACCGCCGGCAAGACCTGCAGAGTATACCGTATCGGCGGCGACGAATTCATTTCCGTCCTCGATAACCCTGCTCCCGGAGAAGAAAAGCGGCTGGAAAAGGCCATCCTTAGGACTCTTTCCACCACAAAAAGCGAAGCGGAAGCCACTGTTTCCGTAGCCCACGGTACTGCCCGGGGCAAAGGCGTCAACATCACCCAGGTGGTTAATGAGGCAGACGCGGCCATGTATGCCTGCAAGCGCATCATGAAGGGAGAGAAGTCCGAAGCCCCCAGGCAGACGCCGGGCAAGATACAATAACCCCGGACAGCCTCACGACCGGATCCCGTGACCTTTGTATGATCGATATATCCATAAAAAAACGGCGTGATCATGTATCACGCCTCAGACTGTAGACAAACTATATTTTTTAATCCGGCGCCAAACCTGTTTTTTAAAAAGTGGAGAGAAAATTCATTTTTGAGGTATATTTTGAGCTATAAATCCTAAAAAATGCCAAAAACAAGGTTGAAATGGAGAAAAATAAATCAGCGTCGGCATCGTTCTTTGAAAAAAGGACTTTGTCGACGCTCTGCGGCGTGATCATGTATCACGCCTCTTTTGTTGACTTCTATTCTCTGTTTTTTCTTCCGGAAGATATCAGCTCCTCCTCAAATTCCTTGGGATGCTTAAGATAATAATCCTGATGCTCCTCTTCCGCCGGCCAGAAGATCTTGAAGGGCTCTAGTGCCACCTGCACCTTTTTGCCTTCCCTCTCTTCTATCTCCGCTATCTTTTTTGCCGCCGCTTCCCGCTGAGCCTCGTTCACATAATATATGGCCAGGGTGTAGGAAAAGCCCTTGTCAATAAACTGCCCCTCGGCATCGAAAGGGTCCACGTTGGCAAAATATATGTCCAGCAGTTTCTCAAAGCCCACCTTTTCTTCCCTGTATTCCAGGCTGATGGTCTCGCGATGTCCCGTCTTCTGGGCCTTCACTTCCTTGTAGGTGGGGTTTTCCTCATCGCCGCCGCTGTAGCCGCTCACCACCTTATCCACTCCGTAGATCTTGTAAATAGGCGTAACGCACCAAAAGCATCCGCCCGCAAAATAAGCATTCATAATTTTCCTTTCATTTTGAACCCCGGGGACGGGGTTATGGGTTCATTTTTTGACCCTCGGGGACGGGGTTATGGGTTCATTTTTCATCTTTCGAGATAGTCCCTATATTGTCAAGATGATTCATATTCTCCGGATGTTTGTAATAATTGGTTTCCGCATCCTCCAAATGACGGCAGCAGATGAACGTGCCCACGATCGGTCCCCAGACCAAATACACAACAAATGACAGCACCTTCAGAAAAACCGGAATCTTTATATTCTCGTTGATCAGCTTTAAGATCACAGCAGAAAAAGCAAGAACAACAACCCAATAAAGGAACTGCCAGAGCAGGTTGATCACCATCCCATAACGTGATGCAAAATTGATTATGGCGATCAGCATCAAAACATTGTAAGCAATGATCCATCCCGCAATAGCCTTCTCAACTCCCAATAATGACTTCATAAGTTTCCCCCTTATACATTATTTTCGTAATCTTATCATATTCAAACCGCAATGTAAAGCAAGGGAAAATGAACCCCGGGGACGGGGTTAGGGGTTCAAAAAAGTGGCTCTATCACCAAAAACACAGCTCCGGGTCAACAATTTTTCCCATAAGAAAAGCTCCTGCCATCCGCTATTTGACTCCCGGAGCAATTTATGTCAATAGAGTCAATGTTTTTCCCGCAAAAACAAGGCGCCGGGCATTCCTCATGTGACCCTCGGCGCCAAATATTTCAATTGAGTCAAAAAAATGAACCCCTAACCCCGTCCCCGGGGGTCAAAAAAGTGACTCTGGCAGCAAAAAATAGCTACTGAGCCAAAAATGAACCCATAACCCCGTCCCCAAAGGTTCATTATGGCAGAAACTCTTCCCGGTATTCGAGAATGGGCTGTCCCGCGGGATCAAATTCCAGCGGGAGGATCACATACCTTGAATCATTGTAGTCCTTGCCGTTCCATCTGTCGGAAAAGTAAAGTATCCTTTCCTTCTCACCCTGAAGCTTCAATAGGAACGCGAGCTGTGTGCAATAGGTGGTTTCATCCCCTATTTTTGTAAGCACGGACCACCTTCCCTCCATGCTGTCAGCCACCGCATATTTGCATTGATTCGGCGCCCAGCCGGTGCAATAGGAACTGAACATATAATACTTCCCATTATGCTTCACCACCGCCGGCGCCTCGCGGTATTCCCCCTGCCAAAGGCGGTGCACCAAGCAGTCCACATTCATATAGTCGTCCGTCAGCCGGTAGACATGAAGATCCGCATTGTTTCTCGACGCGGAAATAAAATAGGCAGTTGAGTCATCATCCACAAACAGCGTGCAGTCCCTGGACATAAACCCGTAGGGGTTAAAGCAGCCGTGGTACACAAACTCTCCGTCCGGCGTGTCCGACGTCGCCACCCCGCAGGCCGCCTCAGAGTAGTCTTTGCCGTTTTCCACGTGCATCCACATCACGTATTTTTTCGTTTTTTTATTGTAGATGACCTTCGGCCTTTCTATATTGATCTTGCCGCCGTCCTCGTTCACAAGCCGCAGATCCGTTTTCACCCTGTACTCCGAAGTTTTGCTTTCGGTGGTAAGCACATCCCTTACAAATTCCCAGTTTAGGAGATCCCCGGATCTGTATACGCTGACATATCTATTCTCGACCCTGTTCTCTCCGTACCAGTAAAATACCGAACCTTCCCGCAATATAAACCCACCGTGGGCATGAAGCACATTTCCGTCGGTATCTCTTAAGATCTCGCCGTTTTTAAAACTCTTTTCCATTTTCCTCCTTCATAAAAACAGGTTGGAAGATCTCTCCTCCAACCTATCACACACAAAACAAAGATATATACTATTTTCCGTTTTTCACATCAAGAAATGCCTGAATCTGAGCGATCATTTCAGCTCTCACCTTTTCAAGTCCCACCTGAGTGGCATCCTTATGCCACCCGTTGATCTTTTCCACAGCTTCCTTTGAGTCATACATTGAAAGAGTGAACAGAAGCTCGCTGGAAAGAGCGGATATATTAGCCACCTGAGTCTCCAGACCCGTCTTGTTGAAGGTAAAGCCCGCAAGAGGACTCAACTTATAGGTTGCATTGTCATAGATGTATTCGAAATCAGCCAGAAGCTCCTTGTTGTTCATTACAAATTCGCTGTTTCTCACATAGGTAGGGTTCAAGGTGAAGGAATAAGTAGGCATGAAATACTCCTTATCCTCTGCTATATCAAGCGCACGATAGCCTTCGCTTCCCACAGCTTCCCAGTCTTCACCCCGGATGCCGTACTGGAAGAGATCGTGTGCCTCCTGACTTCCGAACATCCAATCAAGGAAGTGCATTACGGCATCCACCTTTTCGGACCATTCAGGAACTACCAGCCAGTTATTGGTAACCATGTCGCATACAACAGCGCCCTTTTCCTTGTTTCTCTGAGCATCTTCGATTACATAATAGCCAAACTCCGCATCGGGATTCTTTCCGATAGCTTCCTTATACTTGCTTTCATATTCGGTCAGTGCACAATAAGTGATGGCAGCATCCTTTTCCACAGTGTCTGTGGTTCCTCTGGAAGGATTCAGATAATCGTTCCACTTTGTTCTGTCCACAATATACTCGGTTATAAAATCATACTGATAACCTTTGGGCATCTTTGCAAACTGAGAAGCATCATCGCCGGGGAAAACCACGTTCAGAACTGTCTTCTCGTCGTCGCTTAAGCCCACATAAGCCCAGGTCTGATCACCGAAAATGTTTACATTATCCTGAGTATAAACATGCTCATGCTTTGCACTGTACCATGGGGAATCCAGACGGAAGAAGTTGGAAAGGCTCACACCCTCCATATCGGGCTCGTTCTTTACCACTGTCTTAACAAAAGCCATAAGACTTGCTTCGTCGGTAATGGGCGCGCAATTGTACTTCTTACGAAGGTCCTCACGGTACATAAAACCTCTGGAATCCTCAAAATAAGAAGCCAGGTTTATGCCGTAAACACCCTTAGTGTATGTTCCGTCATCCTGACGGATGTATGATGTCATCGCGTTTACAAAATCACTTGAAAATGCCTTCTTAAGGCCGGGATACTGATCGTTGTTGAAATAGGAAGTAAGATCCGCAAAATCGCCTTCCTGAATGAAGTTGCTGAGACCGTGCCATCCGCCGCAGAACATAAGATCATAGTCTTCCTGTGCAGCAATTGCCATAGTCAGCTTATCCTTGTAGTCGCCGCCGACAACGTATGAAAAATCCAGATGTATCTTGCTCATAACAGGATCATTTGCTGTCATTTCTGCATATTTTTTCACGACCTTATCAAGATTTCTGTACTCGTTCATTACACGGATCTTTATGGTCGTATCTTTCATCTTGACAGTTCCCGAAGAAGCCCCCGCTTCCGTTTTTGAAGTTTTATTATCTGTTACGCTTCCTTCCTCTTTAGCACCACAGGCTGTAAGCGCCACGGTCATGGCTGCTGCCAAGAGCATGGCTGTAGCCTTTCTTAAAAATTCCTTCCCTTTCATTTCTTTTCCTCCTATTATTATATATAGCCAATTGCCCCGGGCGCAATGTCTATCGTTGTTTATGAAGGTCTGTGATGAACAGCCTTCTGAGTGTTGACGGAAGATATGCACGTCAGCCTTTTATCGCTCCTACGGTAAGTCCGCTTGTAAAGTATTTTTGCACATAAGGATACAACAGCGTGATGGGTCCGATGGCCACTACCGTGGTAGCCATCCTGAGAGAGTTGGTGGGTACTTCGCCCACAGATATTCCTATGGTTCTGGCCATTTCCTTCATCGCATCCGCGTTACGCATCATCCTCATAAGGAGATATTGTAACGGGAAGAGGTTTGCGTCCTCGATGTAAAGCATGGCATTGAACCACTGGTTCCAGTAGCCCAGAGCATAGAACAGACTGATGGTGGCCAGGCCGGGAACAGACACCGGCAATATGACCTTCCACAGGATCTGAAAATCATTGGCCCCGTCGATATAGGCCGATTCGGACAGTTCCTTGGGTATGCCCTGAAAGAAGTTTCTCATAAGGAACATGTTCCATGCACTGAAAGCCACAGGAAGTATTAAAACCCAGATATTATTTTTTAAGCCCAAAGTCCTTGATATTAACAGATATATAGGCACCAGGCCTCCGTTAAAGAGCATGGTAAAATATGCAAAAAATGTGATGACATTACGATATTTAAGCTTCTTAAGGGAGATGGGGTAGGCCATGGTCACTGTTAAAAACATGCTGACCGCGGTGCCTGCCACTGTGGAAAATATAGTGACTCCGTATGCCTTAAATATCTGACTGTCTCCCAGCACGATCCTGTAAGCCTCGGTAGTGAAGTCTCTGGGGAACAAGGGGAAACCGTATGTGGCAAAATTTGCTTCTTCCTCGAAGCTGCTTGCCAGGATTATTACAAAGGGAAAGATGCAAAACAGGCAAAAAACCGTAGCTATCGCATAGACAACGATCTCGAAGGCCCTCTCTCCCGCTGATCTTTTCATAGTTTTCATGAGCTATCTCCTAGAATATTGCCGCATCCGGCTCGATCTTTTTGGTTACGGCATTGGACAGGTAAACCAATATTAGGCCGACTACGGACTGGAACAGGCTTGTGGCCGTGCTCATTCCCAGATTGTTCATCTGACGCAGTGCTCTGTACACAAAGGTATCCACAACATCGGTGGTAGGATAAAGACCGGTGTTGTCACCGACTATGGCATAGATCATCCCGAAATCGCCGTTAAAGATCTTTCCTATACTCATTATAGTTAGCATGATGATGGTGGTTTTAAGAAGCGGCAGCGTGATCTTGCTTACCCTTTGCAGTCTTGTGGCGCCGTCCACTCTCGCCGCCTCGTAGATCTCCTGATCAAAACCGGTTATGGCAGCCACATAGACTATCGATCCGTATCCCGCACCCTGCCATATCTTAAGGATGACCAGGATTATGGGCCAGGCCTCGGGATTTCTGTAAAACATGGGATCCGCAGCTCCGGAATCAACGATCCATTTGGTGATGAATCCGCTGCTGCCCAGAATGCCGCTCATAAACATGGCCACAACGGTCCAGGAAACAAAATGTGGGAATATGGCTATGGTCTGAACCAGCTTGTTATAAACCTTGTTCTTTATCTCCACAAAAACCAATGCCAGTAAAACCGAGAAAATTGTTGTAAAGATAAGGAACAGGAGGTTCAAAAAGATGGTGTTGAAAAAGATCTTCCAGACTCCTCTGTAATTAAACAGGAATTCAAAATTATCAAATCCTGCCCAGGGACTCTTTAATATTCCCTTTTTATAACTGTAATCCTTAAATGCAATGAGGATCCCGTACATCGGATAGTAGTTGAAGATACATATCCAGATTATGGCGGGAACAGTCATTGCATACAGAAATTTATTCTTCCACAATTCCCTAAATACTTTTTTCATATGTAACTGTCACCTCAATACTTAAACCGGCGCCTTCTCACTCCGTTATCTGTGCTTTGTGTATATAGAAGTTTATATTATTGACAGATTAAAAACTATATTCTAATATGATTTTTAACTGACTTATTCTGCAATTTATAAGGAGGACCCTTATCATGATCACCGTCTCTTCCTGTGGCTATGATTCCAACCATAAAAAAGCCTGCAATGTGGCATATAACCTGACTTCCGACGAATATCTGGTGCTTCTGGTAAAGACCGATGCCTGGTTTTATATAAATGGGGAACGCATAGAGACCCGACCGAATATGCTTATAATATATCCCCCAAAGTCCACCATAAGATACGGCCGAGACGAGGCGGGTTATAACGATGACTGGATCCATTTCAGTCTTAAAGGTGAAGATCAGAGTTTCATGGACACTCTTGACATCCCTCTCTACAAGCCTATATACCCGTACGATTTCAGGAGTCTCACAAATATAGTGGAGCCTTTGTCCAAGGTCTTCCACAAAAATTCCGCTTATACCGATGTGATGGTGGATCACTACCTTCACCTTTTTCTGTATGCCGTTATGGATCAGCTCTCCACGGTGCATGCCGAAAAAGCGCCCAAGTATTATCTGGAACTGTCCCAGCTACGTACCGCCATTTACAATTCCCCTGCTAAGAACTGGTCCGCTCGGGAAATGTCCGAATCTCTTTATATAAGCATTTCACACTTTCAGCACCTGTACAAGGAATTTTTTGATGTATCCTGCCAGACCGATATCATTAACGCCCGTATCAGACTCGCCGAGTTCTATCTTTCCACCACGGATTTAAGCGTTAAGGAAATAGCGGATCTCTGCGGTTACGAGAACGAACTCCACTTTATGCGGCAGTTTAAGAAGATCACCAAGAACACACCCACGGAATGCCGCAAAAAACATTGACCCCGATCAATCTTTCTTTTTAAACACGGGGATCATGGTATAGGGCACCTCCATCCTGAAACGGCTGCCTCCTTCATAGATCTTCCGGTCAAAAAAGCCTTCCCACTGTCCCTTAGGCAGATAGATCTCCTTCCCCGTGCCCTCCTCATAGGTCAGAGGGCAGACCAGAAGCTCATCTCCGAACATGTATTCATCATCCGTGTCAAAGGTATTGCTGTCATCCGGATAGTCCATCACCAGCGCTCTGATGGGCGGCTTACCCGTTTCCTTATACTTCCGGAAGCTTTTTTCCATATAGGGCACCAGACTCATCCTGAGTTCAAAGAGCTTCCTGCATTCATTTGTGTAGTATTCCGCATCAGGCATATCTATTCCCGACAGATTTTTTTCTATATCCGTCTGTTTCCAGGGCGGATTCGGTATGCGCCATCCGTTTATGAGCATCTGATGAGAGAAGACCACCGTCTGCAATCTTCTGAGCAGATCATCCCCGTTTTTGCAGTCCCTTACCTCAGGACACCACAAAAGTCCGGAAAAACCTGAATTTACCAAGGCTGTTATAAACTTCTTATGATCGTACAGATCCGAATAGAGTACAAAGGGCAGAGATGAAGCCAGGGCTCCGGAAGAACGGACCTCCGAAAAAGTCTCTGTCCCTCTTTCTTCATAGGCTTCCTTTATAAGACTCTGATACAGCACTCCCAGGGCGCTGTGCATCTGCTCTCCGTCCATTCCGGAAGGAAATTCCGAACAGTCGGGAAAAGACCAGTTTGAAGGATTGTAATCCGAGTTATCGCATTCATCAAGCTTAAATCCGGATATCCCTTTATCTATAAACTGTTTTCCGTGATAGTCTTTAAATACCTCCCGGGTCCTTTCGTCCATGAGATCCGGCACCAGCCCGTTCCAAACCTCATAATCCCCTGAATGCTCCAGAAGTTCATCATAGATCTCTGCTTTTGGATAGACAAAAACATGCTCCCAGAGATTCAGCCTGTACCCCATCCTGCTCATCCGGGATATAAACCCTTCCGGATCCGGGAACAGGCCGGACCATTTATAGGTGCAGGAATAGCTGTGGGACTGCCAGCCGGGCTCTATCCCAATAACTTTTACGGGAAACCCCTCATCCCTGAACTCTTTTGCCATTTTCTCCGCTTTTTTTTCGTCGCATCCCCCGTAAAGCCTGTACCAGGGTTCCAGTCCCCAGGCGGGCGGAAGCACTCCTCCTCCGGAAAACAGGTTATACCTTTGGACGCATTCCATTATGTTTCCCTCAAAAAAATAAAGAGTCACACCTTTCACATGTGGAATGTCAATGATCAACTTTCTTTCTTCGGAGGCCTTCTTAAGCGAATAGATGGCCGTCTCGGAAAACTCCTTATGGGGCGTATTTTCCTCGCTCATTCCCCGGGAACTTCCCCTTGAGGTCACTGTTCCCATTGAAAATGTGGCATATCTAAAGGTATCTGCGAACAGCCCGTAACCCCCGGAGGACACATAGAAGGGCACGGGAGCATGGCTTTCCCCCGTATCTGCCACCGGATCCGAATTTACCTTTATATAACGCCTTTTCCCAGCACTGTTGATCCCAAAGAACTGTAGCCCGAAGCCATATATATTCTCTGCGGTTTTCATCGGCAGCGTGATCGTCATACCCCTCCCGGAAAATCTGTACTCCAGCTTTTCCCCGAGTTTCTCTGCCAGTCCTCTGCTACTGTTATCCAGACGGTTTACTTCTTCCCTTCTGTCCTCTCTTTTAATGCAATTAGTGGGAACATACGTTTCGGGAGTCCCAAGGACCTCCCTGTATATCCCTTCCGCAATTCTTTCCATCATTTCACCTTTTATCTATGCCTACCACATCCTGAACTTTGATCCGGACAGCTTATAAAGCGCTTCAATATAGTAATAATCCGCATAAACCATTGTGATGTGATGGGTATTTCCGTGATAGGAGGCAGAGCAGTTCTTAACTATTGCTTCGCAGTCCCTTGAATAATCCGCCCTGGTTTCTGCCAATACCTTTATGATCCTGTAAGCTGTTTCTGCATATCTCTTCTTTTTATCCGGATCATTTACGATCCCGGAAAGTTCCAAAAGTCCTCCCGCAATAATGCATGCGGCGCAGGAATCTTCATACTCCGGTTTTTCCGGCTGATCAAAATCCACCGGGATAATATAGGGATCGCGGATCTTTGACAAACAATAGTCTCCTATTTTTTCCGCCGTGTCCAGAAAAACCTTCTCCCCCGAGTGTATATATGCACTGGTGAACCCGTACAATGCCCAGCCCTGGCCTCTGGTCCACGCCGATCCGTGATCATAGCCCTGTCCGCCGTAACTCTTTATGCGCTTGCCGCTGGCGGGGTCGAACTCCACGATATGACAGACCGATCCGTCCTTTCTCACAAATGCCTCGGCCACAGTTTTTGCATGGCTTGAAGCGATCTGAACATATCTTGGATCCTTGATCTCCTCCCCCGCCCAGTAAAGCAGGGAGAGGTTAAACATGCAGTCAATGATGGCCCAGCCTCTTGTATCGCAGCCCTCCAGGTCGTTCCAGGCTCTGATGAAGCCTCCGGCCTCGTTAAAACGTCCTGCCAGAAGATTTGCCGCATGCAGCGCTCTTTTTCTGGACTCCCGGTTTCCCGTGATCCTGTAATCCGCCACCGCGCTGGGCACGAACATGAAACCCACGTCATGATGGAGACCGTAATACATTTCAAAGGCCTTGTCCAGAAGCTCCTCCTGGATCAGGGCATCCTTCCTGTACTTTTCCTCTCCGGTGTCATTGTACAAAAGCCACAATATCCCGGCCCAAAAGCCGTTGGTCCACCAGTTTATACCATCGTCGATCCTGAAATCCTTTTCCTTGTCCGCCTTATTGTCATATACCCCTTTTTCGTCGGTGGTATAAGGTATCTTGTGCTTATTGTTTTCCGCAACCCATTCTATCTTTTCTCTTACTTTTTTTAATTCCTCATTAGCCCACTCTGTGTAAGTCATTTGTCCTTAACCTCAAAATAATCAAAATCCGCTGACTTGCCGCTTCCTGTCAGGTCCTGTACGCATATGCCTATCATAGCTCCCGTAAACCATCCCTGGTTACAGGCTTCATCCGACAAAAAGCTTGAATCAATGCTGTTTCCTATCCTTTTAAATTCCAAAACACTGTTCTCTTTTTCCAAAGCATAATAAAATCTTGCTTCCGTGCCCTCGAGTTCCAGTTTCAGTGCGATCGCTCCTTCTTTTAAGGGAATACTGTCGCTCAGGTACTCCGCCCTCTTGTTCTCATACTTCAAAAGGGTTATGCACTTTCCCATATCCTCATCATGAGTCACATGAAGATAGAGGTAATTCTCCGTGTCATAAAGAAAGATAAGCCCCGCCATCTGCTTAAACACTTCGGGCTCAAACTCCATCCTGCATTCCGCCGACATGCGGTAGGAAGTCATCCTTCTCGCGATAAGGCTTTGGGAAAACTGCGACGAAAGCCCGCTGCGGCCGTACATTCTGAGCCATCCTGGCCTTTGTTTTAGCGATATGTGCCTATCGTCCATGGGCACGCGAAGGGATTGATAATCAAGGTTCAGCACTTCGTCATCGAAATCATCCCTTTCAAAAGGCTCTGTCGGCTTCATGGCCTTAACCCCTTTTGGTTCTCGTATCTCCTCTGCAGGAACAGACGTGATCCTGCCTTTTGTTTCGTCATATACGCAAGGCCAGTCCTTTTCCCATACCATTCTCTGAATGGCGGTCTCTCTGCCGGGCATATATCTTCTCGCCCCTTTAAATCTCTCAGCAGTTTCGGGATTTCTCTTGTCACTTGCCCTTGAGCACAGATGCACCATGTACCAGTCTCCGGCTTTCGTTTCCACCGTATCCCCATGGCCTGCCTTTTGAAGAGGTATGTCCGGGAAATTTCTTGAAGTCAGGACAGAAAAGGCCTCTCCCGCCTTCCACTTTTCCGGTTTATCCATCTTCATCTCATAAGGTCCCATGACATTTTTTGCCCTCAGCACCGACTGACCGTGAAGTTCACCCGTGCCTGTGTCCGCGCAAAACAGATAATAGTATCCGTGTCGCTTAAAGATATGCGGGCCTTCCAGAAATATGTTTTCCGCCGCATATATATCCCTTGCTTTACCTGTCATGCATTTTTCCACGGGATCGTATTCCTGCAGCACTATCCTCCCGGCATATTTCTTCGGAACCCTGTGATCTGTCACCATCGATACCAGATATTTCCTGCCGTCATCGTCATGGAATAAGGAAGGATCGAATCCGAAGTTGTTTAATGCCACGGGTTCACTCCAGGGTCCGTGGATATCGTCCGCCGTCACAAGGAAATTCTCCGTGTCATACATATTGCAATAAAAAGAGCGCACTATGGTATAAACCAGATAAAACTTCCCCTTATCATACGTAAGGCAGGGCGCCCATACCCCCTGAGAAGGTCCCACGCCCCTTAAGTCCAGCTGGCTCACCCGATTCAGCGGATATTCTATCAATTCCCAGTTTTTCAGATCCGTCGAATGATGGATCCTCACTCCGGGCCACCACTCAAAGGTGGAGGTAGCAATATAGTAGTCATCCTCCACCCTAATGATGGACGGATCGGGATGAAATCCCCTTAATATCGGATTCTTTATCATGATATTCTCCTTATCTGCTCATACCATAGCCTATTTTTTACGTTAATTATATACTCCCATCTGCTTATTAACTATCTTTTTCTGTAAAATGAACCCCGGGGACGGGGTTAGGGGTTCATTTTTTTGACACCCGGGGACGGGGTTATGGGTTCAAAAAAGTGGCTCTATCACCAAAAACTCGGCTCAGGGTCAACAGTTTTTCCCATAAGAAAAGCTCCTGCCATCCGCTATTTGACTCTCAGAGCAATTTATGTCAATAGAGTCAATGTTTTTCCCGCAAAAACAAGGCGCCGGGCATTCCTTATGTGACCCTCGGCGCCAAATATTTCAATTGAATCAAAAAAATGAACCCCTAACCCCGTCCCCGGGGGTCAAAAAAGTGACTCTGGCAGCAAAAAATAGCTACTGAGCCAAAAATGAACCCATAACCCCGTCCCCAAAGGTTCATTTATCCACAAAAAATCCGGGAGGCCTCAGCCTCCCGGGTACACTTCATATGATATAAGTCTTTAGTTATTGGAAAGAATGATATTGTTGAGGATGCCCTCCAGGTACTCCTGCTTTCCGGAAGCGGGCATTGCGGGAGCCTTCATCTCAGCAGCCTTTGCAGCCAGCTCTTCGAGTGTGGTCTCGCCCTTTCTTACCTTCTGACCGAGCTCAGAATTAAAGGAAGCATATCTTTCCTCGACGTTCTTCTCGAGTCTGCCGTCCTCGATTATCTCAGCTGCCTTCAGAAGTCCGTATGCGAAAGAATCCATTCCGAGGATGAATGCGTGGAACATATCTTCGTAGGTATTGCTGGGACGTCTGTTCTTGGAGTCAAAGTTGATACCAACGGGAAGTCCGCCGTTCTTCACGATCTCATACATAGCAAGTGTGGTATCGTAAACGTTTGAAGGGAAGCAGTCTGTATCCCATCCAAGAAGCATATCGCCCTGGTTTGCATCGATGGAACCAAGCATGCCGTTGATACGGCTGATGCGGAGCTCGTGCTGGAAGGTGTGGCCTGCAAGAGTTGCATGATTTGCTTCGATGTTCATCTTGAAATCCTTGTCAAGGCCGTACTCCTTGAGGAAACCTATGGCTGTTGCAGCATCGTAGTCATACTGGTGCTTCATGGGCTCCTTCGGCTTGGGCTCAATGAGGAAGGTTCCGTCGAAACCGATCTTTCTGCCGTAGTCTCTTGCCATTCTCATAAGGTTTGCGATGTTTTCCTGCTCGAACTTAACCTTGGTGTTGAGAAGTGTCTCGTAGCCTTCTCTTCCGCCCCAGAATACATAGCCCCTACCGCCAAGCTTAACGGTGAGTTCAAGGACCTTCTTTACCTGAGCAGCTGCGAAGCAATAAACATCAAGATCGTTTGTGCTGCCTGCGCCGTTCATGTATCTGGGATTCGAGAACATGTTTGCTGTGCCCCAGAGAAGCTTAATGTCTGTACCCTTTGTCTTCTCAAGGATGTAATCCGTGATCTCATCAAGTCGTCTGTTGGTCTCCTTGATAGCATCAGCTTCGGGAACAAGGTCTACATCATGGAAGCAGTAATATTTGATACCCAGCTTCTTCATGAATTCAACGCCTGCATCAACCTTTGCCTTTGCATGCTCCATTGTGCCCTCGGCAGATGCGCCAAAGCTCTTGTCAGCGGTGCCTCTTCCGAACATGTCAACACCGTTTGCACAGAGGTTGTGCCACCAGGCCATTGCAAAAGGAAGCTGCTCGCTCATTTTCTTACCCAATACAACCTTATTTGCATCATAATACTTG
>JAFSWD010000194.1 GCA_017444675.1 Lachnospiraceae bacterium | reverse complement strand
GGATATGGAGCTTCTTTACAAGGAGTGCTATAAAACATACTCAAACGGGAAACTGTTTTACGGGAATGCTGCAAAGCTGATTGTCTTTATCATGTACTCCGGGGCAAGGCTGGGGGAAGCCACAGCATTAAAATGGAAGTATGTTTCGGATGATATGAGTTCTATCCGTATAAGGCAGTCACTTAGCAGGATAGTGGACAGGGATAAAAGCGGTAAAGTATTATACGCTGAAAACGGTACAATAAAGCATAAGACTGTGGAGAAAACCCCGAAGACGGAGAGCGGTGAGAGAACTGTGCCGCTTCCGGGAAGGGCAGTGGAGATTTTAAAATTTTTTTCAGACCTTTACCCTGACCATAAGCCGGATGACTATGTATTTCTCTCAGGCACGGGAAAACCGTACCAGGCAAGGAATGTTGAGCATACCCTGGAACGGATGCTTAAGAACGGCGACTGTGCATGCAAGGAATATACGCCCCATTCGTTAAGGCACGGGTATGGTTCCGTCCTGATCAGTAAGGGGATTGATATCAAGACGGTATCAAAGCTTCTTGGGCACAAGGATATCAGCACCACGTATAATATTTATATCCATGTGCTGGAGGAGGATAAAATAAAGGCCATAAAGAGCGTGTTTGATGAAAAATAATCGTTGGCATAGCCATAAAAGAGAAAGACGGTGGAGCAGGAAGCTTGGAATTTTTTTCCAGGCTCCTTTTTTCGCCAATTTTGGGAAATTAAAATCTGTTCTTTATTATAGTAGGCAGACTGATCTTCACTATATCCTTGGGTAAACCCGTGGGATTGATGGACAGAGATTATTACGATGAGATCAACGACGAATTTACAGAGGAAAAGAACGGTAACGGCAGGAAATTATACATGAATGAGAGCGACCTCGTAGGCAATTACCTGAGGGAGATCGGAAAGATAAGCCTTCTGACCCCTGAAGAAGAGTATGAGCTGGCGAAAAAGGCAAGTGAAGGGGATAAGGATGCCAGAGGGCAACTCATAACCGCTAACCTAAGGCTTGTGGTCAATATTGCAAGGCGCTTTAACGGACTTGGTATAAGTCTGCTCGACCTCATCCAGGAAGGCAACACGGGCCTTATAAGGGCAGTGGATAAGTTCGATTATTCCAAGGGCTTTAAGTTTTCCACTTATGCCACATTCTGGATAAGGCAGGCCCTGTTGCGTGCTATCCAGAACTATGGGCGGCCTATAAGGCTTCCTGTGCATGTACACGAAGACCTGGTCAAATATAAGAAAACAATGGCTATCCTTGAACAGGAATTCGGGAGGGAGCCAACGGATGAAGAGGTCGCCGAAAAGATGATGGTGGATGAAGAAAAGGTAAGAAGGATACGGGCTTGTGATGTAGACCTTGCGTCCCTTGATGCCCCTGTCGGTGAAGACGGTTCTGATACCTTGGCCAGCATGATCTGTCTTGACCTTGATGACACGGTTGAAAAAGAAGTTATCGATGCAAGCCTTAAGGAAGTTGTCCGTGATGCCCTGTGGTCGGTATTAAACGTGAGGGAAAGAAGGGTGATCGAGTTAAGGTTCGGGTTTGTAGATGATGAAACCAAGACACTTGAAGAAGTCGGCAAGGAGTTCGGGATTACACGGGAAAGGGTAAGGCAGATTGAGATCAAAGCAATAAAGCGGTTAAGGAATCCATCCGTAAAAAGGAAGCTGGTTGACTACGTTTATAGCGGAAATCGGCGCTTGTAGGGCAGGGTGCTGATGGCAGGTTATACGTATATTCCCGCTCGGTGAAATAATCACACGGGCGGGAATTTTATATTGAAGCTGAAAGGCTCACGGCTAAGCCGTGAGCCTCTATGTATCACAGGAGAGAGTTTCAATACCCCAAATCCGGAGAGGCCGTCTTTCTCTGATGCGATTGACGCTCCTGCTCAGGCTGCTGTTCGTTTTCGTGCTCCTGTTTTTTCACGGCTTCTTTGTTGAGTCGTGCGATCTTCTGGCGTTCATTGGCTTCAGCCACACCAAAGGATATATAACTCATGTTTAACTGCCTTATCTGTTCGATATTAAGCAGGGTCTCCGGTATGCCGTCCCAGTCGTTCGGCGAAAGGTCTGAAAGGTCTTTGAGCTGGCCTTCTATGATCTCTTCCTGTTCAATCTCTTTATTAAAGATATCCCTGTCCGTCTCTGAACGCTCATTGATGAATTCCACTTCACAACGCTTGTTATGTCCTTTTTCAAAATCCACACCGTGGGTAAATGAAAGATCGTTTGCATAAACGAGGCATTTCCCGACATTGTTAAGGCTCCTGTATTTTAAGGAGAGGTCGTTTACCTTAGCCTGAGTGGAAGCGAGGGCTTTCGACATCTGATCAAGCTGCTGCGTAAGAAGCCTTCGGTCAGAAGGTGATACGCCGAGGTCTGTCATCTTTTTTAACAGTGAACGGTATTCCACGAAGGCGGCTCTCTGTTCTTCAGGGTAAGATGCCAGCTTATTCTCAAAGAGGATATCTTCCTTTTCCTGTTCGATCCTTGCCACGATATCGGGAGTGGTACCCTTATTCAGGAGATAGTCAAACAGTCGGTCGCCGTCCTCCTGTGACAACTCCATTACGGGAATGGATATCTTTTCGCCCTTTACCTTTAACAGTTCCTCTATCTGCTTTGCTTCGCTCGGACGGATAGGGGGTGAGCTTTTTAAAACTTCAGGGCAGTAGTTTTTGGGGTTTTTAAGATGCCTTATGATCGCTTCGTATTCGTCTTTGGTCACATAGTCAATTTTTCTGCTTAAGGTAATGGAACCGTCTTTTACTGCTTTTTGAAGGATGTCTTTCTGGTCTTTATCTATAAGGGGCTTATCAAGCTCATTTTCCGAATAATGCCCGAGTATCTGCATACCCTCATACATGGACAGGGATCTTAAGTTTACCGTAAGCCCTTTTTCATCACAGAGGGATTTAAGCTTTTTGAACATGTCCGCATTAAGGGGAAGGCTGCTGTATTTGTCCTTTATGGATTTATCCTTTTTTATCCTTAAGTTCTCATAAAAATATACTTTACTGTTTTTGCGGTGCTCATCATAAGTCTCCAAAACGTCCGATAAGGATTCCGGGATAGGAGATGAAGGGTTATCCGCAAGAGATCTGAGGTATTCGTTCAGCAACCGCCCCTGGCTTAATGACAGCCTTTCGGACATTTCGTTCCATCCAAATTTAAGCGATAGCTCTGGATGTTCCTTTAAAAGGCTGAACAGGCTTCTGCGAAGCTTCGGGGTAAGGGGCTGAAGTAAGGCTTTGTTCTTCTGTACCTCTTTTTCGTCAGGAAGCCTTATGTTCATATCTGCAAGTGTTCCATTTCCTGCATCAATTTCGGGATGGAGGGTGCGAAGAGCATCCAGACGGTCGATAGTCTGTACCATATCCTCCAAGTAGTCCTTATTTTTTTCTATGTCATTTTTAATTGCCTTCTGGTTGCTCAGTTCTATGCCGCATTCCTTTAACGCAAGCTGAAGCTCTTCAACGCTTGTGATGTTATTGGCGTTTGCGGTATGCATGGCACGCTGGAGAGTTTCTATCTTTTTTATGTAAGGGATGTTCTTCGGGTTTTTCTCCGGGTGGGCAAGATCCGCGAACCAGTCTTTCACGTAGGCAATGATACGTATTGCAGCAAGGAAGATGAGTTCAAGGTCGGAACGCCTCCTTCCGAATTTCGTATATCTGCTTATATGGAATTTCAAAGGCTTGGGCTTACTTTTCGGGACATCGTATTCCGGCATCTTAAAAATAAGAGAGCTGCCGGCCTTTGTAGCCTTTCCGGTAAGACTGTCCGGTATGATATCTTTCGGCTTTTCGATCACAGCATCATAATCGGGGACGAAGCTTACATCAATGCTTTCTTCCGGGATTTCTTCCGAAAAAGGGTTGTGAATATCATTCACATGGTCATTTTCGATCCCTTCCGTCTTTGGGGAGGTTTCTTTTAAACCGTACTGAAGGATGAGGTTATCCTTTGTGTATGCGGTCTTGTTTCCGAGGGTGGTG
>JAFSWD010000193.1 GCA_017444675.1 Lachnospiraceae bacterium | reverse complement strand
TGCTACATGACTTTTTTTACTGTGTTCATTATATTAAATTTAATGTTATTTTACTCTCAAAATTTATGACGACAAAAAAAGGCAATGATTGATAAGGCCCTTATCCCGACTATGAAAGCAGGATCCTGTCGTTATCCAGGTTCTTACCCGCATTTTCACGGAATTTCCTTAAAAGATCTTCGGTAGTCAGAGCTTTTTTCTCTTCATCTCTTGCGTCAAAGATTATATTTCCGTTATCCATCATTATCAATCGGTTTCCGAGTTCAAGAGCCTGTTGCATATTGTGGGTGATCATGAGACAGGTAAGATGATTCTCCTCAACGATCTTTTTGGTAAGCTCTATAACCTTGTCAGCAGTTGCGGGATCCAGCGCAGCCGTATGCTCATCCAGCAGCAGTACTTTGGGCGGATTGTAGGTAGCCATGAGAAGCGTAAGCGCCTGTCGCTGTCCGCCTGACAGAAGTCCCACAGGCTGCTCCAGTCTGTCCTCCAATCCCATTTCCAGAAGTGAAAGCCTCTCTTTAAAAGCCTTCCTTTCTTCCTTTGATATCTTAGAGAACCAGCCTCCTTTTCCTGCCGCCAGGGTAAGATTTTCTTCTATGCTCATGCCCGGAGCGCTTCCCAGCATGGGATCCTGGAAAAGCCTTCCTATGTGCCTTGCCCTTTTGTGATCCGACTGCATGGTTATATCCTCTCCGTCCAGAAGTATTCTTCCCGAATCGGTAACAAAACTTCCCGCAATGGCATTGAACAACGTGGATTTACCTGCTCCGTTGGAGCCTATGATGGTGATGAAATCCCCATCGCATATCTTAAGGGAAAGTCCTTTTATGGCCACTTTTTCGTTTATGGTCCCGGGATTAAAGGTTTTGGAGATATTTATAAGTTCCAGCATATCACTTATCCCCCTTTCTCAGGTCCATTTTTCTCTTAAACATGGGATAACGGGATTTGATGTAAGGTCCCGAAATAGCCGCAATGACAATAACAGAAGAAACAAGCTTAAGCATCGAAGCAGGCATATTAAATCTCAACGCCACGGTATAAACAAAACGGAAGATACATGCACCGAGAACAGCGCCTATGGCTCTTCGGGTCACCTTTCCCTTTCCGAGGAAAGCATTTCCTATAAGAAGAGAGGCCAGTGCCACCGTCACCATTCCGCTTCCGATATCTATGTTGGCCGATTTCTGAACCTGAGCCAAAAGACATCCGGAAAGTGCGGTGAATGCATTTGCCACACAGAGTCCCACTATGGTGGTAAAAGCGGGATTAATGGATGAGGCTTTTACCATGGCGGGATTGTTTCCCGTAGCTCTTATGGCAAGTCCCAGTCTGGTACGTAAAAAGAAGGAAAGGAACACTATCACAAGGATAACAAAGAACAGAGCGATGATGAGCCTGGAATTGTCGCCTATAAAAGTACCTTCGAACCTCTTTTTTAACATTGAAAATACGGTTTCGGTCTTATTAAGATTTACCAGTGATGAGTTCTTCATTATGGCAATATTTATGGAATACAGGCCGGTATTTACAATGATACCCGACAAAAGACTGTCGATCCCCATTTTGGTCTGAAGCACCGAAACCACAAGTCCCGACAGCATACCTGCCATCATTGCCGCGATTATGGACAAAAAGGGATGTCCCGCAAGTGCCACCATGGCTCCCACAGCCGCTCCCAATGTAAAACAGCCGTCAGTGGACAGATCGCACACATTTAACATGGTATAACTCAGAAACAAAGCCAGCACTGTAAGTGAGCTGATGAGTCCGAGTTCAAAGGTTGTCTGAACCAAACTAAGCATATAAACCCTCCCCGGTTGAGCATATATATGCGCGAAAACCATCCGTTATCCACGGATGGTCTGCGCGACTTGTATATTATAATATAAAACCTTCTTAATTAAAAGATTCTGCTGTCTTAATTTCCTGAACCTTTGTGCAAAGAGGAGCAAATTCTTTCTTGATGGTCTCATAATCGAAACCGATGGCTGCACAGGTTTCCGTGTTAACGGTTGCTGTTCCGTTATCAAAGGTACGAACGGGAACTTCTGCGGGATTCTTTTTGTTTACAAGGATGTCATTGATCATCTCCGCTGTTTCCACACCGAGGTTTGCATAGTCAACACCGTATCCGAGGAAAGCACCGTTAAGTGCGAAAGAATCGGCACCGGTGTAGTGAGGGATCTTGGCAGCTGCCAGCTTTTCATAGATGGAAAGCTCAGCCTGCATTATGGTGTTGTCACTGGGTGTGAAGATAGCATCAACGTGGTCAGCGATCATTGCATCTGCCGCAAGCATTACTTCCTGAACATTGGTGCCTGTGTGCTCAACGTACTTGATGCCCTTCTTGGTAAGGTATTCCTTAGCCTGAGCAATGGCAGTGGTGGAAGCATCCTGACCTGCATCATAGAGAAGACCCACAAGATCCGCATCCTTGTCTGCCGCAAAAATGAGATTAAAGACAGCGCCGGTATCAAGGTAATCGGAAGTTCCCGTAACATTTGCGCCGGGCTTCTCGAGTGAATCAACGATACCTGTTGCAAGAGGATCCGAAACTGCCGCAAATACTACCGGAATCTTATTGTCTTCGGTAGCGCCCTGCATGGTCATTGCCACGGGTGTTGCCACGCCTACCATCAGGTCTACCTTCTGGGCGATAAAGTTCTGAATGATCTGATTCATTACATTTGAATCGGCATTGCAGTTCTGGTAAAGGATCTCAAACTTGAGATTGTCATTCTCATAGGATTTAAGAGTATTTTGGATGTTCTCCACGATCTGATTAAGGGAAGCATCATCAACATAGTTGCAGATACCGATCTTATAGGTCACTGCTGTATTTTCCTTATCTTTTCCGCATGCTGCGAGGCTGAGCACCATTGCAAGTGCCATAAACATTGTTACGATCCTTTTCATTGTTCTTTTCATTTTCTTTTCTCCTTGTCAAATAATGTTTTGCTCCGGGACAAGAATTAAAAAAACCTGTCCTAAGCAGTTATTTCTGCTGGGACAGGTTTGAAAGATCAATTTCCTGCGGTGCCACCCGGCTTGGTGTGTAAAACACATCCTCTCAAACGTACTCAACCTGATGAAAGTCTTTATACGTTGCTGTTTTTAACGAAGTGTCGTCTCCGTCTTACCTACCTTACGGTTCGGTTCGCCCTCGGAAGCCCATTCATCATCATCCTTGCTGTCGCATTCACATCATCTGCGGCTCTCTGAAAGTAGGTTTAACGACTACTTACTCTTCTTCAACGGTTTTGCCATACTTTAGCATAGCAACGTGATATTGTCAAGAGGGATTTTTTAAAATTATTTTCCCCTTGCAAAAACCACCCGAAAACAATTTATTATAAGTTCTGCCTCAAAGGCCAGATAATGTCCTGTATTTTTCAGCCTGAAGGGTATATGCTTAACTTTCTTTATATCCCGCAGACCTTCAAAGATAGCCTTAAGATAGACTCCCGTAAGTCCGTGTTTCAAAAAGAAAATGGATTTAATCAATATGCCGGTCAAAATAAAGGGCAGATTAAGTATATGCATGAGAAAAGGCAGGTTCTTGTAATTTACCCATACAAGGTTTCTTGTTCCCAGCCTTGTTTTAAATCCGTTGTATTTTTTTCCGCTTTGGTTTGCGGTTCCGCTGCCGTAATGAATGACTTCGGCCTCAGGCACATAAACGTTTCTGTATCCCAAAAGCCTTGCCCTGATACCCAGATCCAGGTCTTCCCTGTAGGCAAAAAAAGCTTCGTCCAAAAGGCCTGTCTCGTTAAGCAGTGCTTTTCTGTACATGCAGGCTCCTCCGCAGGGGGCGGTGATCCACGCCTTTTTGTCGTAAGCTGCGGCAGGTTTTCTGTTTCCTCTCTGCAAAGCAAGTCCGAAAACGGTATATAGATCTCCCGCATCATCCGTAAGGGACTTATCGGAATACATGAGCATCTTTGCGGAAGCTCCGAAGATCCTGTCGTCCTCATCCAGGGCTCTGCAAAGGGCTTCAATGAATCCGGGCAGAACCTCCGTATCGTTGTTGAGCAAAAGGACATATTCTCCTTCCGCTGCTCTTATGCCCAGGTTTACCGCAGGAGCAAATCCCAGGTTTACAGGATTTTGGATGAGCCTTACCTTGGGGAAACAGGTCCTTATATACTCCGGCGAGCCATCCTTTGACCCGTTGTCAATAACTATGATCTCCGTATCATCAAAAGAAACCCCGGCCAAAGAGCCGAGGCATTTTTCAAGAAAATGTTTTCCGTCCATATTCGGGATAATAACGGATACTTTTTTCATTTACAGTTTTAAAACCTCCATGATCCTGTTTGCGGAATCACTGTCCTTAAAGGCATAGGCTATGTCCATAAACTCCGTCTGTTTTGAAAGGTCGGGGTGAGCCATATCCGATGAAAGTTTCAGGATCTCGTCTCCCAGACTGTCTATCCTCTTAAAAACAGGACCGGGAACGAAGCTTTCATAGTCTTCGTAAAATCCTCTTTCTTCCTCTTTGTAATAGTCCAGATCCGGCACATAGAAAAGTATGGGGCGTTTCAGTACCGCAAAGTCATAACATATGGATGAATAGTCCGTAACCAGAACATCAGCTCTTTTCATGATGTAGTTCAGGTTGTCATGCCCAGAAACATCCGCGCAGTTTCCGAACATAAAGTATTCGGTTCTGCCTTTAAGTTCCCTTGATACATGGGGATGAAGCCTTAAAAGGACCTGGATATTCCTGTTTTTACTCTGAAGCTTTCTTAAAAGTGTTCTTATCTCGTAATAGGGTGCTTCTCCGGGCACGTTTTCCCTGAAGGTGGTGGCAAAAAGCACCGTAAACTTGTCCTTGTCGCGGATATCCTCTCCCTCGGCTGCTGCTCTGAACAGCTCATCGCTTCTGGGACTTCCGGTAACGAAAACCCTGTCTTCGGGTAATCCGAAACAGCCCTTATATATCTTTTTGGTATATTCCGATGCCACAAACAGATGGGTGATCTTGGAATCACAGATCTGCTCCAGATCCTTTAATCTTCCGGCAGTAGTGTCCAGGCCGAATTTCTTAAGAGTGCCTGTACCATGCCAGAGCATTGCAATCTGTACATCTTTTTGCAGGTTGCAATAAGCCATGGGAAGAAAAGTATCATCCAAAAATATGGTGCCGCAGGAAGCCATTTGAAAGCTTTTGATCACAAAAAACCTGAAGGCTCCGAAAATATTCTTTCCGAAGCGCTTGTGAGCGTTTTTAAGGACATAGGTCCTGTAACCCTTTTCTTTTACTCTGCGTTGCATGACGCCGCAGTTTCCCGAAGGGCCGCTGTCGTTGTTCATCATAAAGAAGATCTTTTTCCTGTTAGCCTTAAAACGGCTTCTCAGGTTAAAAAAAGCTGCGAACAGACGATAACCCTTTATTTTCTTTTCTAAGCTCTCATTATCCATATTAAATATTATACTTGAGATAAACCAGTACCCATACCTTCTTGTCGGTATCGTAACTGATGCTGACGATCATTTCAACAGGTATGCTCTGATTGTTAAGATAAGTAGTCAGCTTATCGATATACTTAAATTCCAGGAATGTATATTTGGTAGGTAAAGCATTGTGTTCCATATGTTTCTTCTCCTCTTTTCCCACTTATTGGTATGGTTTAATATACCCCAATAGTAAAAAAAAGTAAAGCGAAAATGACCCTTTGGGGACGGGGTTGGTGGCTCACTTTTTGAC
>JAFSWD010000014.1 GCA_017444675.1 Lachnospiraceae bacterium | reverse complement strand
ATGACGGACAGGCCTATATCTATTTCGGGGGAGGAGTGCCCGACGGCAAGGCAGAAAACCCGGGAACCGCCAGAGTGGCAAAACTGTCGGAAAGCATGATATCTCTTGACGGAGACCCCATTGTGATAGAAAATGTGCCCCATCTTTTTGAGGATTCCGGGATAAATAAGATAAACGGAAGATATTATTATTCCTATTGCTCAAATTTCAGCATGAATGCGGAAACGAAGAAAAAATACGGGTTCGATCAGGGACAGATAATCACCATGGTATCGGATAACCCCATGGGACCCTTTGAACTTTGTAATGCGGTTCTGAAGAATCCCGGAAACTACTTCGGAAAAGGCGGTAATAACCACCATTGTCTCTTTGAATTTAAGGGAGAATGGTACATTACCTATCATGCAAGACTTTTGGAAACAGCTTTGGGCATGGACGGTAATTACAGAAGTACCAACATCGATCGTCTTAAGATGTCGGAAACGGGTGAACCCGTGATGTCTCTGGGTACCCGTGGAGGCGTTGAGCCGGTGGATACACTTGATCCCTACAGCGAAGTTGAAGCCGTTACTCTTGCCAACGCTGCTGGAATAGAGACGGTACAGTACGGTGAAACGGCCGTAAAATACGGCTCCGGACAGATGATACTTACAGGTATTCATGACGGAAGCTTTACCGCGGTTTACAATGCCGACTTTGGCAAGGGCGGTGCTGATGAGATCGTATTTAAGGTAAGAGGTAAAGGTGATGGAGCAATAAAGGTGAGCCTTGATACACCGGGAAGCGACGCGATAGCCTATGCCTTGATCGAGGCCCCGGGAGAAGAATTCACAGAAGTAAGAGCACAACTTTTAAGCGTTCCGGAAGGGATCCACAAGATCTTCTTTGTATATGCGGGAGAGGGCTATGACATACTTTCCTGGAAATTTGAACAGTAACAACAGACGATGAACCTTTTGTTAATTTATTGTTCTTTTATTGATATTTTCACTTATCGGTGTTAGAATGCAGACAACCAAGATGAGTTTCAGCCCGCATATCGGACAGAGAGGTGGCCTATATGGATATAGCAGCAATGTCTATGTCATTAAATCAAATTAATACATCCAGTGATATCGGTGTAGCAATGCTTTCAAAGGCATTGGATACTCAGGAGACCATGGGTGCGGAAATGGTAAAGATGATGGAGCAGTCAGTTAATCCTCACATCGGTGCCAATATTGATGTTTCCGTATAAAATTGATTTTTACCTGCCGGTTTCGGCAGGTTTTTTTATTCCCTTCCCTGCCTGTTATCTTCCTTGAAAAAAGGAGGGTTTTTTGGTATAATTTTCTATTACCACGCTATGTGGTTTGGAGGTCAAAAGAAATATGAGAAGATATCGTTTAAGGATCGGTCTTGATGTGGATGACACATTATATGACTGCAATGCCTATGCATTGTCCATAGTGAACAAGAATCACCCCGATGAGGACCCGGTCAGCATCAATGAGATCAAAGGCTGGGGTAATTACGGAAGGCATTTTGACGAAAGGATCGCATTGTATTCTGATCCCGAGTTTGTTCGCACTCAGCCCATCCTGCCGGGAGCTCAGAAATTTGTCAGAGAGCTTTCAAAGCAGGCCGACGTTTTCTTTGTAACGGCTGTGCCTGCTGCATGTATGAGCGCCAGAGCAGAGAGGCTGCTTAAAGATTTTCCTGAGATCCCTTCCCAGAACATTATAATAGGTACACGTAAAGATGTGTTTGCGCTGGACATGCTGCTGGATGACGGCGCTCACAACATTTCAAATTCAAAGGCGGTTTACCCGGTTCTTTTCCGTAAGCCCTGGAATATGGATATGTCAGGCATACTTGCTGTCAACAGCTATTCAGATTTCATGCAGCTTTTCAGAATGGTGAGAAATTCCTTTGTGGAAAAGGCTCCGGATCTTTCCGACGGAGGCGTTATATGCCTGGTGGGACCTTCCGGTTCTTTAAAGAATGAGATAGCTTACGAACTTACCAAGGACTCCCAGGAGTTCAAGAAGCCCCTCACGTCCACTACCAGACCCAAGAATTCGGGAGAGAGCGACAGTGCTTACCGGTTTATCGATGAAGAGCAGTTCCTGAAGGAGAAAGAGGACGGAAGGTTTCTTGAGACCACCGTATACTCTAAATTCCATTTCGGAACACCCACCAATGAGATACAGCAGATAGTTAACGAGGGAAACTATGCAGTGCTTCCCATAGACATCTGCGGTGCGCTTACCATCAGGAATTCCTACAGAGGCAGAACTCTTATGGTATTTGTTAACAGAGAGAAGACGGCGGTTTTAAAGAATATCATCGCACGTAAATCCGACGAGGATGATAAGGTCAGAAGGATCATGTCTCTGGATTTTGAATACAGAAATGCGGAGATCTGCGATATCGAGCTTAAATGCGAGGATAATGCCGTGAGAGCGGCAGAAGAGCTTAAAAAGATCATTGCCGCCGGTAACAGATAAGATTTGGATCAGTTCTTAAATACAGATGAGGTAGAAAATGTATAAGGCTTTAATCGACGAGATCAAAAAGTACGATACTGTCATCATTCACAGACATTCAAATCCCGACGGAGACGCCATCGGCAGTCAGATCGGAATGAAGCATCTTATAATGGTGAATTTCCCCGAAAAAAAGGTATATACCGTGGGAGACGAAGCTGGAAGATACTCTTTTATGGACGAGTCCGTAATGGATGAGGTTGAGGACGATACTTTTAAAAATGCCCTGTCCATTATCCTGGACTGTGGCGGCGCAAACATGGTAAATGATGAAAGATATAAGGTGGCAAAGGCCAATGCCAGAGTGGATCATCATATGTTTACCGGAAAGTTTACAGAAACCGAGGTCATCGATACCACCTTTGAAAGCTGCTGCGGCATCATTGCGGACATTATAAGGACCGAAGGGCTTGAGATCGATGAGATCGGAGCAAGATCCCTCTTTACCGGAATGGTAACGGAT
>JAFSWD010000192.1 GCA_017444675.1 Lachnospiraceae bacterium | reverse complement strand
TAAACACCCTTACGGGAATGAAGATTGACGTGAACCGCAGGAAATTCCTTCTCGCAAACAGGACGGGAGGCATGAGCGGACCGGCTGTTAAGCCGATCGCGGTCAGAATGGTCTATGAAGTGCACAGAGCCGTAAAACTTCCGATCATTGGTATGGGAGGCATACAAAATGCCGAGGATGCACTGGAATTCATGATGGCAGGCGCCAACATGGTGTCTGTGGGAACAGCCAATTTCATTAATCCGAGAGCTACTCTGGATGTGATCGAAGGCCTTGAAAACTGGTGCGAAAAGCAGGGCGTTAAGGATATTAATGAGATCATAGGTTGTGTCGACAACTAAAACAGATATCTTTTTGTAAAATAAAGAGTTCATATAATATGGATATATTTGAATTCATGGCGGAAAAGAATCGGGATAATGAAGCCCCGCTTGCCGCAAGACTCAGACCCCGTACTCTGGACGAGGTGGTGGGACAACAGCATATTGTGGGAAAGGATAAGCTGCTTTACAGAGCCATAAAGGCCGATAAGCTGTCCTCCATTATCTTTTACGGACCTCCCGGAACGGGAAAGACCACGCTGGCAAAGGTGATAGCCAATACCACCAGTGCAGAGTTTACCCAGATCAATGCCACGGCGGCCGGAAAAAAGGATATGGAAGAAGTGATCGAAGCTGCCAAAGCAAGGTACGGGCAGTACGGTAAAAAGACCATCCTTTTCGTGGACGAGATACACCGTTTTAATAAGGGACAACAGGACTATCTTCTGCCCTTCGTTGAGGACGGGACAGTAATACTTATCGGAGCCACCACAGAAAATCCCTATTTTGAAGTGAACGGAGCTCTCATCTCCAGATCTGTGATCTTTGAACTCCATCCTCTTTCGGCGGAGGATATAAAAACTCTTTTAAAAAGAGCCATCGAGGACAAGGAAAGAGGCATGGGAGCTTTTCATGCCGAAGCGGATGAAGAGGCCTTGGATTTTATAGCCGACATGGCAAACGGAGATGCAAGATCTGCCATAAACGCCATAGAGCTGGGTATACTCACCACGGAGCGAAGTGCGGACGGCAGGATCCACATAGATCTTAGGGTGGCGGAAGAGTGTATTCAAAAAAGAGTCCTTAAGTACGATAAGGGCGGCGACAATCACTATGACACCATTTCCGCATTTATAAAAAGCATGCGGGGTTCCGATCCCGATGCGGCGGTCTACTATCTGGCAAGAATGCTGGAGGCAGGGGAGGAACCTGCTTTTATAGCACGAAGGATAATGATCTGTGCCTCAGAGGATGTTTCCAATGCTGATCCTCAGGCACTTATACTTGCAACAAGCGCAGCATTGGCGGTGGAGAGACTGGGTATGCCCGAGGCGAGGATACTACTGGCACAGGCCGCCATATATGTGGCCTGCGCGCCAAAGAGTAACTCAAGCATATGTGCTGTCGACGATGCAATGGCACATGTGAGGGAACATAAGACCGAGCCCATACCTCCCTACCTGCAGGATGCACACTACGGCGGTTCTGCGAAGCTGGGCAGGGGCATAGGATATATGTATTCCCATGAATATCCCAAGCATTACTCGGGACAGGAATACCTGCCGGAAAGCCTTCGTGACACGCACTTTGTGGAGCTTTCGGAGCAGGGCTTCGAGAAAAAGATGAAGGAGTGGCTGAAATGGTTAAAAGAATAGTTGCGCTGGCAGCGGTCGTACTGCTGGCGGGCATGTATATAGCAACACTGGTCTGTGCTGTGCTGGCTACACCCACAGCCAAGTCCATGTTTATCGGATCGCTTGTGTTGACAGTGGCAGTGCCTGTCATTCTCTGGGTTTTCATGGCTCTGTACAAGAGAGCTCACAGAGATGACGACAAGAACATTTCCGTATCGGAAATGAGAAAGTATCAAAAACGTATCAAACAGGGTGAATCACCTGAAAAGATAGCAAAAGAGATTGAAGAAAAATACGATATAAAGGAGAAAAATTAAATGGCTACATTACTTGAAACCTGGCGCGAGGGCGCGTACGGCAAGGACACAAATTCCAAGGAGGGACAGCTCTTCTGGGGAAATTATTTTAATATTGAGAAGGGCATATATGAAGAAATCCTTTCACATCCAAGAAAAGAGTACAAGGGCACGGTTTCGGAACTTGCAAAATCTTTTAAGTGCGATCTTAATATCTTTGTAGGTTTCCTTGACGGTATCAATGACAGTCTTGTGACTCCCAACCCCATTGAAGAGATGGACGAGAACACAGAAGTATCCCTTAAGTACGATAAGGAAAAGCTCTATTACAACATGGTAGAAGCAAAGGCTGACTGGCTTTACGGCCTTCCTCAGTGGGATAAGCTTCTTACCGAAGAGAGAAGAAAAGAGCTTTATAAGGAGCAGAAGAAGTCCGGTACTGTTGTTGTTGGCAAGAAGCCCGGAAGAAACGATCCCTGCCCTTGCGGAAGCGGTAAAAAGTACAAGTTCTGCTGCGGAAGATAATACTGTTTAGGATAAAAGGAAGTTATGAGTAAAGACAGAGACGAGTACCTTGACAGAGACAGATCATACAGCCCGGGAAGAAGGAGAAGAAGGAACAACAGAAGGTTTGTGCTTTTTGGTGTTATTCTTGCTGTTATGGCTGTGGGATGCGGAGTTCTGGGATATACCCTTGCTATAAAGTATCTGGAAAAGAACGAACCGAAGAATAACCCGGGGCAGGGGCAAGTGACTCAGGTTGCGAATGCTTCACAGACTCCTGCGGTTAATAATACATCTACCCCGACACCCACACCTTCGGCCACACCCACCCCCTTCATAAGACCGGGGTTTGACGATCCCTACCTCATCGGCTTCGACGACTTCAGGGAACCTTTCCCTGTCAGAGGTGCATATGTGGGCCATATGTCCAAGGGTTCTTCGATATATGACAATATTACCTGGCTCGCGGGATTTACAGAGTTAAATGCAGTGGTCATAGATGTTAAGGATGACTTCGGCTATATCACCTATGATATGGATTGTAAAGCCGTACAGGATATGGGGCTGGTTACTCCAAAGGACGGCAAGTACTATATAGAAGACATGAAGGGGCTCCTTGAGGATCTTCACAGTCGCGGCATTTATTGTATAGCAAGAGTGGTGTGCTTTAAGGAGAGTTATTACACCGATTCTCCCATTGTAAGACTTCACCCGGATTGGCTCTTAAAGACCAAAAGCGGGGAATTGTTCAGGGACAACACGGTTCTCAACGGTACAAGCAAACCCTATGCATGGATGAATTTTTACAACAGGGATGCCCTGGAATTCATAGTGGATGTGGCGGAGCAGGCTGCTTTAGACGGTTTTGACGAGATATGCTTTGATTACATGCGTACACCTACGGATGTGAAACTCAGCGATCTTGATTACGGTACCGAGGCTGAAAGCGTATCCTACTCCGAGCAGATCGTGAAGTTTATCAGATATGCCTGCAACAGGCTTAAACCCTTGGGGGTGTTCGTGAGCGGATCGGTTTACGGGATCACCATAGATTCTGCCATAGACAGTGCCAACCTGGGACAGGATTATAAGGAACTGGCCGGGTATCTGGATTACATCTGTCCCATGATCTATCCTTCACATTATGGCACTAATTTCGGCGTCATAGAAAATGTTAAGGAACACCCCTATGAGCTGGTGGCCATGGAGGTCCGTAATTCGGAAAAGAAATTAAAGGCCGTTAGTGAGAGTGAGGTAAGAAAAACCGCTTCCTGCAGACCCTGGCTTCAGGCTTTCGGCTATGAGTACGGACAGATCCGGGTACAGGTGGATGCCTGCTATGAAAACGGAGCAGATACCTGGCTTTACTGGAATTCCGGCGGTTATTACGAGCAGGAGGTCTTTCTTACAAAGGAAGAAGCGGCAGCTCAGGCGGAACAACAAAAAAATGAATAAAAAACAGATATTTTAATGTGAAACGCATAAATATATTTTGCGGGATATTAGACAGAAGGTAATAAAACACCTTGAAAACATTTAAAGATCGATCTGAAAGTAATTTATGAAGGCTATGAAACCTATGTTAGATCAGGAGGTATATTTATGAAAAAACACATTAGAAGCATTGCGGTAATGGCGCTGGCAGTGGTACTGCTGGCAGGCTGCGGAAAAAGTGAGAGTGCGGCGTATCCTAAAGCTGTCAATAAGGCATATGAAGATTACTATATGGAAGGCTCTACCGGGGCTATGCTGAGCGACACCGGTGTGAGCTACAGCAGAGGTGCTGCAGAAGCGAAAAGTAGTCCGACAAGTAGTCCATCCAACTTTGATTCTGACAATTCCGGCACATCACAGGGCGTGGTTTCCAGAAAGGTGATAAAGAACGCTTATCTGGAAGTCCAGACCCTTAAGTTTGACGAGTTTGTTGCGGAGCTTAAGGCTAAGGTGGAGGAGTTCGGAGGCTACTATGAGTCGGCCAACCTTTCCGGAAATAACATTTATTCCACTTCCTCCAGAAGAGCCAATTACACCATCCGTGTTCCCGAAGACAAGATAGAGCCAATGATGAGCAGTATCGGCGAGATCGGAACAGTGATCACTTCCAGCTATAATGAAAATGATATCACTCTGGCTTATGTGGACGTGGAGAGCAGGATCAAGACTCTTACCACTGAGCAGGAAACATTACTGGGACTTCTTGAAAAGGCTGCCTATCTTGAGGATATAATCCGTCTTGAGCAGAGACTTTCAGAAGTCAATTACGAGCTTGAAACTTATAAATCCAGACAGAGAAACTATGACGATAAGATTTCTTACAGCACCTTAAACATCGATGTGAGAGAAGTGCAGAGAGTGTCCATCGTTGCTGAAGAGCCTCTTACCCTCGGCGAGAGGATAGCAAAGGGCTTCAAGGATAATATGCTGAATATCAAGGAAGGCCTTGAGAATTTCATTGTCTGGTTCATTTCTTACATAGTTAATATCATCATCTTCTGCGGCGTGGTTGCGGTTGTTGTGATCCTTTTGGTAAAGTATGCGAAAAAGACAGGCAAGCGCAGGGCGAATATCCGAAAAGAAGCTGATACTGATCAAGAAAAATCGGAAAAATAAATGCGCGAAAACTGGGTTATAATCAATAAAAAAGGCGACGTAAAAGCGGTTGCCGAGGAACAGGGCGTAAGTGAGATCACTGCCCGCATCCTTTTAAACCGCGGCCTGGACACCAAAGACAAGAGGGATGTATATCTGCATCCCTCTGTTTGCGGTTTAAGGGATCCAAAACTTCTTTTTAATGCGGAAAAAGCGGCCCGGATCCTTGCAAAAGCCGCGGATGATCACCAAAGCATACGTATTGTCGGCGATTACGATGTGGACGGAATCACGTCAACCTATGTCCTCTATAAGGTTTTAAAGGAACGGGGAGCGGAAGTTTCCTACAGGATACCCGACAGGATAGCGGACGGATACGGTATAAACAGAAATATCGTGGAGGAGGCCGTAGAAGACGGAGTGCAGGTGCTGCTCACCTGCGATAACGGCATTGCGGAATATGATACCATAGCCTATGCCAAGGGGCAGGGGCTTACGGTGGTACTTACGGATCATCATGAAGTGCCTGTCAGGGACGGACATCAGGTGATCCCTCCTGCGGATGTGGTGGTGGATCCCAAACAGGAGGGAGAAACCAGCCCCTTCAAAGGCTTTTGCGGATGCGTGGTAGCCATGAAGGTGATGGAATGCATGGGAGCGGACATAAAGCCTTTGCTGGCCTATGCTGCCATGGCAACTCTTTGTGATGTTATGGATCTTCAGGATGAGAACAGGACCATAGTTATCATGGGACTGGATGAACTGAGAAGAACAAAGGATATAGGCTTGATAGCACTTATCCATGCCAACGACCTGACTGTGGCATCATTAAGCACCTATCACATAGGCTTTGTGGTGGGACCCTGCCTTAATGCCTCAGGAAGGCTGGATACAGCGGAAAAAGCCCTGCAGCTTCTGCTGGAAGAGGACAAAGGAAAGGCTGCGGCAGCGGCAGAGGAACTGGTGGAGCTTAATAATGACAGAAAAGCCATTACGGAAGCGGGTACGGAAAGAGCCAGGATGATAGTGGAAACCGTGGCAAAAAAACAGGCAGAAGCTAACCATGACACGGATTGGGAAAAATATCTGGACAAGGTCATAGTGGTGTATCTGGCAGAATGCCATGAAAGCGTAGTGGGAATAATCGCCGGAAGGATCAGGGAATTATATGCAAGGCCCACCTTTGTATTGACGGATTCCGTTGACGGCATAAAAGGGTCCGGAAGATCCATCGAGAATTTCTCCATGTTTGAAGAAATGTCAAAGATCGGGGATGTGTTTACCAGGTTCGGAGGGCATCCCATGGCGGCGGGACTCAGCATGGACAGGAACAAACTGCCGGAGTTCCGCAAAAGGATAAATGAAAACTGCACCCTTACCGAAAAGGAACTTATGAGAAAGGTAAAGATAGACCTAAAGCTTCCCTTTGAGTATGTAAACACCCGGCTGCTGGATGAACTTAAAATGCTTGAGCCCTTCGGCAAGGGGAACGAAAAGGCGGTCTTTGCGGAAAAGGATCTTAAGATCGAAAGAGCGTCTATCCTCGGAAAGAACAGAAATGTTCTTAGGCTTAACATGGTAAACACATCGGGCTTCAGGATAAGCGGCGTGTATTTCGGAGATATTCCGGGCTTTATCGAAAAAATTTCGACTGTTTACGGGAAAGAAGAATGTGATAAAATGTTCAGGGGACAGACCGATAAGGTGGTGATATCCGCCACCTATATTCCCGACGAAAATGAATATAACGGCATAGTTACCATTCAGGCAAGGATACAGAATATATTGGTTTAAGGAACGGCAGAAAATGGAGATCAGGGATGTTTTTGAAAATAAAAGAGTTTTGATCTGGGGCTACGGCAGAGAAGGAAAATCCTCCGAAAGCTTTATTAAGAACCATTGCAGTACCAAAGCCCTGGAGATATACGAGGGTGACATTTCGGGGATAGATACTTCCGAATGGGATTTGATCCTTAAAAGCCCGGGCATAGTAATGCTCGAAAGGGTACCGAAGGTTACCTCCCAGACGGAGATCTTCCTTAACAGATATGCCGATCAGACCGTGGGCATTACCGGAACCAAGGGAAAGAGCACCACATCGTCTCTTATGTACGAGGCTGTAAAGGCCTGCGGAAGGGATACGGTGCTTCTAGGCAATATAGGAAAGCCCTGCTTTGACTATATTGATGAGATAAAGGACGACACTTTGATCGTTTTTGAATTATCCTGCCATCAGCTCATGCACATAGACCGGGCTCCGGCCTATTCCATTTTCCTGAATCTCTATCCTGAACACCTGGATTATTACGGAACTGTGGAAAAGTATTTTGAAGCAAAGGCTAACATAACAACTCACCAAACCTGCGGTAATACTGTGCTTCTTGGGAAAAACGTCCCGGGTATAAAAACAGTTGCCAACAAACGGATTGTGGATAATGTGGAAAAGTGTAATCAGGATTTTACTTTAAAGATCCCCGGAGAACACAACAGATTGAATGCGGAATTTGTAAGGATCATGGCTGTGGAAGTCATGAGACTTAAGGAAGAAGATGTGCTTCGGGGCATGTCGGAGTTTAAGGGTCTTCCTCACAGACTGGAATATGTGGGAGAGTATGAGGGGGTAAAATACTATGACGATTCCATATCCACCATACCTGAGGCTGCCATCAATGCGGTCAAGAGCCTTCCAAATGTGGGAATAGTGCTGGTGGGAGGAATGGACAGAGGTATAGACTATTCCAAACTCATTACATATATTAAGGAAAACAAAGACATCACCTTTGTGCTCATGTATGAAACGGGAAAGAGGATAGGCGCTTCTCTGGGACATTCTGATAATGTTGTTTTTGCCTCCGATCTCGAAGAAGCGGTGGCTGTTGCCCGGAGGATCGGAAAGGCTGGAAGTTCTACGGTACTTTCACCCGCCGCGGCATCATATGGCTATTTCAAAAACTTCGAAGAGAGGGGCGACAGATTTAAGGAACTGGTCAGAAATTAAGGCAAAAAGTGACCGGATCTTCCGTAAAAAATCAACTTGACAAGAGACTGTTTTTTATATAGAATTCTAAAAAGCGTTGAAAGGGAAATCTCTTTTTGTTACGTTTCAGAGAAAAAGCGGATGGTGAAAGCTTAGCGTTAATGAAAGAGACGGCGCCCCGGAGCATCGCGTGAAGAGCGCGACGTGTTTCCCGCGTTAAGGGAGTTAAAGAGCAAAGCGAAAGCTTTGAATTTAGGTGGAACCACGGACATTAATGTTCGCCCTAAACAGATTATTCATTCTGTCAGGGGCGAACTTTTTTTATTTAGAATTCGCCTTGACAAGGCAAATATGCCGGCAGGCATACTTATCAAGAAAGGAAAGGTAGAATCATGGCTGAAAAAACATTGGACAAGATCGTAGCTCTGGCTAAGTCGAGAGGATTTGTATATCCCGGCTCCGAGATCTACGGCGGACTTGCCAACACCTGGGATTACGGAAATCTCGGTGTTGAACTTAAAAATAACGTAAAGAAGGCTTGGTGGAAGAAATTCGTTCAGGAGAATCCCTACAACGTAGGTGTTGACTGCGCCATCCTCATGAACCCTCAGACCTGGGTAGCATCCGGACATCTGGGCGGATTTGCGGATCCTCTTATGGATTGTAAGGAATGCCACGAGCGTTTCAGAGCCGACAAGCTCATCGAAGACTATGCTGCGGAAAAAGGCATAGATATCGGCGGCTCCTGCGACGGCTGGTCAAACGAGAAGATGGTTAAGTTCATCGACGACAACAACATTTGCTGTCCTACCTGCGGAAAGCACAATTTCACGGATATCAGACAGTTTAACCTTATGTTTAAGACCTTCCAGGGTGTTACGGAAGATGCGAAGAACACAGTTTATCTTCGTCCGGAAACAGCACAGGGTATATTCGTAAACTTCAAGAACGTTCAGAGAACTTCCAGAAAGAAGATACCTTTCGGTATCGGACAGATCGGTAAGTCCTTCAGAAACGAGATCACTCCCGGAAACTTCACCTTCAGAACCCGTGAGTTCGAACAGATGGAACTTGAGTTCTTCTGCGAGCCCGGAACAGACCTTGAATGGTTCAAGTACTGGAGAGCATTCTGCCGTGACTGGCTTCTTTCCCTCGGTATCAAGGAAGATGAGATGCGTCTCAGAGATCACAGCCCCGAAGAGCTTTGCTTCTATTCAAAGGGCACCACAGACATAGAGTTCCTCTTCCCCTTCGGATGGGGCGAGCTTTGGGGTATCGCAGACAGAACAGACTACGATCTTACCCAACACCAGACCGTATCCGGTGAAGACATGTCTTACTTCGATGATGAGAAGAATCAGAGATACGTTCCCTACGTTGTTGAGCCTTCACTTGGTGCTGACCGTGTAACTCTTGCTTTCCTCTGTGCAGCTTATGACGAGGAAAACATCGGAACCGAGGAAGCTCCCGACATCAGGACCGTCCTTCATTTCCATCCCGCTCTTGCACCTGTCAAGATCGGTATCCTTCCTCTTTCCAAGAAGCTGAATGAAGGCGCCGAGAAGATATATGCAGAGCTGTCCAAGTACTACAATTGCGAGTTCGACGACAGAGGCAATATCGGTAAGCGTTATCGTCGTCAGGACGAGATCGGAACTCCTTTCTGCGTAACCTACGATTTTGATTCCGAGACCGACGGCAAGGTTACCGTTCGTGACAGAGACACCATGCAGCAGGAGAGAGTTGCTATCGCTGACCTTAAGGCATATTTCGAAGAGAAGATGGCCTTCTAAAAATCAGTAGTATTTATTAGAAATTGTTCTAAAGCGATTTTAAATTTCAGGTTGACAAATACCGGTTCACCTGTGTTAAAATAAACTATTGCAGTAAAGAATCTAAGGAGGAAAAATTAATGGCAAAGAAATGGGTATACATGTTCAGCGAAGGCGACATGTCCATGCGTAATCTTCTTGGCGGTAAGGGTGCAAACCTTGCAGAAATGTCTTCTATCGGACTTCCTGTCCCCCAGGGTTTCACTATCACCACAGAAGCATGTACTCAGTACTATGAGGACGGACGCAAAATCAATGATGAGATCATGGCACAGGCCATGGAGGGTGTTAAGAAGATGGAAGAGCTGAACGGCAAGAAGTTCGGCGATCTCAAGAATCCTCTTCTT
>JAFSWD010000191.1 GCA_017444675.1 Lachnospiraceae bacterium | reverse complement strand
CTCAAAGATCTCGGATTCAAAGCACAGTTCAAGGATGTCACTTCCCCTTACATTAAGAAGCTCTGTCTCATCCTCTGCGGTAACTCCGTTTACGGAAACCGTGATCCTCTTTAATCTCACCCCTTCTTCATCCGTCAACGCCCGACAAATATGTTCAAATACCGTTTGAGCCCTCATCATGGGCCGTGGTTCATACAGGCTTTTGCCGAAGTCCACGGCCACCGCATCCGCTGCCGCATTAAACATGACATCCAGTCTCTCCCGCTGCCGCAGCACCGTTTTTAATACATACCTTTCATAGCTTACGGAAGAAAAAGAAAGGCAGAACAGGATCCCAAATATCAATATCAATCTTGAGCATCTCATACAATACAACCTTTATAAAAGAAATCTCCCCTTTAAGGAAAACAACAGGTCCCAAAAAGCATACCGCGATCAGCAGAAACCGCATGACAAGATCTTCAAAATTCATAGTAGATCAGCCTCCCTTTCTTTAAGTCTTCGTCCTTCGGATCCGCCTCCCTGTAAAAATAAGGATATATCTCCGAATCTATCTCCCCCTCCGGAGCGATGCTTACCGCAGTAACATGTATATTAAGTATCTCCCCCATCGTCAGGATATATTCAGGCTCATCTTTATTTTCTTCAACAGCCTTTCTTATCATTGCATTCTTTGCTTCAGCCACTGTTTCCTTCCATTGCAACAGCGGTGAAAAGATCAATATAATGATAAGGGTCAGCACACCCGTTATATGGTCCGATCCATTCATATCATCCGCCTCACATCAAAGCTGCCGCGATCAGTTTTTCATACAGTTCTACGAGATAAACCGTGATCCCGAGCAAAAGTGTAACTCCGGATGAAAAGATCAAAATGTCCGTACCGAGATCTATGGCCGATTTTCTTTTCATCCTTCCTCCTATCTTTGAGTAAAGGTCAATCTGTCTATGATACCGTTTTCATCCCTGTGTAGTTTTGCATCAAAGGTCGCATTGGGATTTATATAATACATGGACATGGACCTGTCACTTATGTTCCTGGCCGCTTCTTCAAAATTGATCATATTCTTGTCATCATATCCGCACACCATACCCGCAGAGCAATTATATGCCACGCCCTCCTTATCCTTGGACTGGCTCTTCAGAAAACTGCCGTTTTTCACATATATTGTCACATTTTCATCGTCAAGGCGGTTTATGAGGCTCTTAATTTCTCCTCCCGAAGCTGTATTTCCGGATCCGTCATACATGGCATATTCTATATCCGAGTAATGTCCCATAAGATCGTCATACTGGGAATTTGCCGCATATATGGTCTCCTTTGACTTGTTATACATAGACATCCCTATCACAACAAAGCCCACTGTCATGATGATGCCAACCGAAAAGTAAATTATCTTTTTAACTATATCCATTTTTTATCTCCTTTGTTCTACTGTGATCCTATTTACCGCATCGTTCTCATCGAAGCGGACAGTTACATGATATTTTTTCAGAGGGTTCATATAATATACGGATGAAGTGTCCCTGATACAGGCTGCAGAGATCTCATCCATAACGAAACTCTTTTTTTCCGTCCTGACTTCGACAGTGATCCCTTCCGAGGCATACATCTTCTTAACATAGGATATTGCCCGGCTGCCGTCGATCTCTGTTCCGTCAAACCTGGTGATCTCATATTCCTTAAGTTCCCTTATGGAGTTTTCCTCCTGCTCCACTATGTTCTTTCCGATCTCCGCTGCCTTTGAATAGACCTTAAATCCTATCATTGCCAGAGACACTGTTATAACAAGCCCTGCTGCAAACAGAATGAATTCCTTTACTACAGACATACTTCCTCCTAAATGCCCTTTAGTATACTGAACAGTTCTTCCATTTCACCCAATGTCATTTTAAGGAAAGGGATTACAAAATACCCTCCCAGCATTACCGCCCCCGGCATCCATGCTATGATATCCGTAAGGTCTTTTCGTTTTTCCGTCCTTATGGTGTTTTCCAGTTCTTCCATCTTTTCCATGTTCTCCCTGTCGGATATCGTATCCGCAAATGCATCTTCGATGCCGACTTCATCGACGGCAAGAAAGCCGTCTGCGATACTTTCGAAATACCCATTTTTCTTTTTTCCTTTTTCCTTTAGATTCCTCAATGCTTTTTCCGCTCCTCCGGGCAGATTGTTAAGAGTTTCCCTGATCTCGTTTCCGAAGGCTCTGGCAAATAATTCCAGATCCGATAAAAGATCCGTGACCGTGATGCTCTCCAGCTTTCTCTCCATCATGATCACCATCTGCATCCTTTTTATCTCTTCCACCATAAGGTTCTTATATCTCGCCTTTTTAAAAACCAGTTCCAGCATGGGCATAAGAGACGACATAACCCCCATCGCTCCCAGTATCATCAGACCTCCTGGGCATCTTTCCACTCCCAAGACGATCCCCGAGATCACCGGGAAAGAAAAGGCCGCTGCCATTTTTATAACTGTTTCCGCCACCGTACCTTCCGTATCGGTTTCCGATATCAGCATCCTGATCAATCTGCATATAATGCCCTTATTGTTTTCCAGTTTTACTGAGAACTTTTCCGGCCACGCTCCACTAAAGATCTTTTCCGTTTTTCCCGCATCTGCTCCGGCCTCCGACACCATCCGGTATACAAAAAAGGAAAGTATAAGAGCCGCCAGAAGTACAGCCTTGCCGTATCCTTCGTAGAAGCCGGTCATATTTTCGCTAAATGAAAGTCCGGTCTTTTGGAACACACCGAAAAAAAGAACCGGAACCACAGCTACAGTCATATATCCCGAGAACATATATGCGGTTTTTCTGGATAAATAGAGTTCTCCCGCGACACCGTTCCTGAGAATGTTCAGATTTTCCGCAAACACAGAGCCCTCCTTTTCTCCCTTTCCGTCACCGAATTCGGAAGCCTCAAAGGCCTGGATCAGGAACAATTTAAGGAAACGGTTTCTCACTCCCTTTCCCACATATTCCCTTACTGCTTTTCTTCTGTCTCCCAGAAGCAAAATGTCATGTATCTCTTCCGCATTAAGCCTTATTTCCTCCGACATTTCCCTTGATGCTTCCCTGACCGCTTCCGGGATATTTCCCAGATTAAGGAACTTCTTTCTGACTCCCGACAGATAACCCGGCAGTTTCATATATAGAAGGTTTCTCATATTTCTTAATATGAGTACCGGTATCTCTCTGGTCATGATATAGGTAACAAACCCCATTAAGAGCCATGTAAAAAAGCCGGGACCGTTTATCAAAAGGACAAATGCCATGCTGATCACCGCTGCCGTTACAGACAGGAACACTATCTTTCCGGACTTTTCCTTAAGCGTTTCCGTCCCATAGGGACAGAGTTCCTCAAGCCCCTTTTCAACCCACCGTCGATAGCGGCCAAAGACATTTGATACCACCGTCATCTTGAACCTCGCTGATCCTTTCTATGCATCTTAAGCCTCCTTTTCGCCTCATATGTATGTCTATCCCCAATGCGTTCACCGCTTCGCTCTTGGCCAGCCTTTCATCACTGTATCCTCCGGCATTGAGGCGGGCGTTGGTAAAGTCCCTCAACATATCGGAGGTTTCCTTATAGTGGGCCGTAAACAGGATGGTTTCCGCAGTTTTTGCGATATCCGTAAGAGTAACCGCCATGTCCGGGGTATTCACCTCCCCCACTGCAAACACCTGCCCCGTGGTCTTCTTGGAAAAACCCAGGACTCTGTCCGCAGGATCTTTATCCGACACCCTTAAGGTCAGGGTATTGGCCTTGGGAAGGTAATCACGGATATTAAGTTCAAAGCTTTCCGCTTCTATCACACGTATGCTCTTTTCCTTACCTATCTCTAT
>JAFSWD010000190.1 GCA_017444675.1 Lachnospiraceae bacterium | reverse complement strand
TTTGAGATCAGTGCACCGGGAAGAAAACTGAATTATGAAATAATTATTGTACGCAGGGTGACTCTTGACTGAAAACCGGTCATAAAGTAAAATGTGTCTGCCCGGAAAGATCCGGCCTTAATAAAAAGGCGGTGCCATGAGATCGATCCGTGGCATAGGGAAAGGGTGATACATTATGAAAGCAGATCTGCATGTACATACATATTTTTCCACGGATTCCAATGCTTATATGCAGGAATCTGTGGAAGTTGCCATAAAAAGAGGACTTGATGCCATCGCTTTTACGGAACACTGGGATGAAGATTATCCGGATGAGTTCAGAGAAGATTTAAGGGAAGCGAACGGACCGGAAGGAATGAAACTCCATCCGGATTTTGATGAGAGACCTCTTTTTACTTTTGATATAGAAAAATATTTTAAAGAACTGGAAAGAGTGAGAGGGCTCTACGGCGGTCGTATACGTATCCTTTCGGGAATAGAACTGGGGATGAGGCCTCACAGACCCGACATCCTTAAACTATACAAAGGAATGGTAGACAAATATCGGTTTGACGTGGTCCTGGGTTCGGTACATCTGGTAAACGATGAAGATCCCTACTACCCTGAAGCCTGGTTTAAACTGGGGGCGGACAGACTGATAAAAGAGTACTACGAGAATATGCTTGAATGCGTTAAAGAATATGATTTCTTTACCTCTCTTGCCCATATAGACTATGTGGTCCGTTATGTTCCGGATGAATTGATCGACACAACTCCCGAAGAATACTTTAAGGGGGTATACGGCAGAAACTCTAAAACCATTGATGAGATCCTTAAGATCATAATCAAAAGAGGCCAGGCATTGGAAGTTAATACAAATGGGGCATTCACAAGGATAAAACATGTTCATCCTTCGGATGCCATAATGAACAGATATAAGGAGTTGGGCGGAACTGCGATCACTTACGGATCCGATGCCCACTATTCCGAAAAAGTGGGAGACGGTATCTATGGCATTTGACGGTATAACGGTTGCCTGCCTGGTGCAGGAATTAAACCGTAGATTAAAGGGCGGAAGGATCTCCAAGATCGCTCAGCCCGAGAAAGATGAATTACAGCTTACTGTAAAAGCAGATGAAAATTTAAGACTGCTGATCTCAGCCAATGCGACCTTGCCGCTCATGTATATTACGGAAGACAACAAGCAGAGCCCCATGACGGCTCCTGCTTTTTGTATGCTTTTAAGAAAACATTTCAACAGTGCAAGGATCCTGGCGATACGCCAGGGGCACAGTGATGAACCCAGTCTGGAAAGAACTGTGGATTTTTATATAGAGCATCTGGATGAAATGGGGGATCTTAAACTCAAGCATCTCATCGTGGAGATAATGGGAAAGTACAGTAATATCATCCTCTGCGATGAAGAGTATAAGATATTGGACTCGATCAAAAGGGTAAATTCCTTTATGAGCTCCGTCAGAGAGGTCCTGCCCGGAAGGGATTACTTCCTGCCGGGAACTGAGGACAGAGCCGAAGTGCTGACCATGGACCTTGAAACTTTCAGAGCAAAAGTGCTTTCAAAAAATATGCCTGTGGTTAAAGCCATCTATACAGGTCTTACGGGTATCAGTCCACAGGTGGCGGAAGAACTGATAAGAAAAGCGGGAATGGACGGCAGGACCCCTGCCTGTGAGATAGACGAAGACTTTGGCCTTCACCTTTATAAGTGTATAAAAAGAGTAGCGGATGATATAACGGAAGGGACATTCAGCCCTCTAATGCTGCTGGAGGAGGGTGTGCCCTCAGAGTTTTCGGTAATACCCTTTACGGAAGAACTTCCGGATAACTACGAGATCAGAGAGTATACTTCCGTGTCCCGGCTTTTGTCGGACTTTTATTCCGAGAGGAATGCGGCTACAGCCATAAGGCAGAAATCCGCGGATCTCAGAAAGATTGTAAACACAGCCATAGAAAGAGAAGCCAAAAAGCTTGCATTGCAGCAAAAACAGATGGAGGATACGGCCAAAAGAGATAAATACAGAGTTTACGGAGAACTTTTGACGGCCTACGGATATAATGCCGAGCAGGGAAGCAAGGAATTAAAGGCCTTTGATTATTATTCGGAAAAAGATATCATCATTCCTTTGGACAGTGAGCTGACTCCCATTCAAAACGCAAAAAAGTACTTTGACAGATATGCAAAGCTTAAAAGAACCTTTGAGGCCTTAAGCGTCTATATCGAAGAAACCAAAAAAAATCTGGAGCACCTTAACAGCATAGCGCTTTCCCTTGAGATAGCAACGGATGAGGGGGATCTGGCCCAGATCAAAAAAGAACTTACGGATAACGGTTATATCAGGTTTAAAAATCAAAAAGACGGCAGGAATAAGGGTAAGGCCGGGATCAAAAGCAGGCCGTTACACTTTGTTTCTCCCGAGGGCATTAACTTTTACGTGGGAAAGAACAATATACAAAACGATGAACTGACTTTCGGGCTGGCGACCAACAATGACTGGTGGTTCCATGCCAAGGGCTGTCCCGGATCCCATGTTATTATGCAGACGGGAAACAGTGAAGTGCCGGATTCGGCCTTTGAATATGCCGGGGCTCTGGCTGCTCATTTTTCATCGGCGGCAAAAAACGGTAAAGTCGAAGTGGATTACGTAAAGAAAAAAGAGATAAAAAAACCTGCAAATGCAAAGCCGGGTTTTGTCATTTATCACACCAATTATTCCCTTGTTGCCGCCACTGACATTTCGGCCCTGTCCTTAATTCCTTGACTAAATGCGGGAAAGGGAATATAATAATAAGTTGATTTCGGGTTTTACCCGGTTTAACGAAAAGTACAATACAGTAAAACAGCGGCATCATGATTTTTGGCTTAAGTACCGGAACGATGTCGGGAAAGGACGTGTTTAAATGACAAAGATTGATATAATATCCGGATTTTTGGGCGCGGGAAAGACAACGCTTATAAAAAAACTTCTTGACGGTGCCTTCAAAGGAGAAAAAGTGGTCCTCATCGAGAATGAATTCGGCGAGATCGGTATTGACGGAGGTTTTCTTAAGGATGCAGGAGTAGAGATAACGGAAATGAATTCCGGATGCATCTGCTGTTCACTTGTGGGAGATTTCGGCGAAGCACTCAAAAAAGTGGTTGCTCAGTTCCATCCCGACAGGATCATCATAGAGCCTTCGGGTGTAGGAAAACTCTCCGACGTTATAAAGGCAGTTCAGAATGTGGAGGACAAGCTTGACGGCGCGGCTCTCAATTCATTCTCCACGGTAGTGGATTCACAGAAGGCAAAGGTTTATATCAAGAATTTCGGTGAGTTCTTTAATAATCAGGTGGAAAGTGCTAAGACCATTGTTTTAAGCCGTACCCAGAATCTTACCGATGCCAAGCTTGAGGAG
>JAFSWD010000189.1 GCA_017444675.1 Lachnospiraceae bacterium | reverse complement strand
TTCTAAAGTCTGATACCGTGATATCCACCAACGATTATCATCGTAGACTTGATTGAAATGAGTACTCAGGAGAAAACTCCGGCACATCCAGCTGATAAACAATTCAGATAAAGGTAGCGGCAATACACTCCTGTCGAGTAGACAAACTACAAACAATCAAACAATTGTCCAAAGTATCTGATTTGTATTAAACCACGATATTAAAAAGAAAGGAAAAGTTGATTATTAGCTTCCTAATAATCATACAAGAACATCATGGTTATACACGGACTTTCAAAACTTACCCTTTTGGACTACCCCGGGCATCTGGCCTGCACAGTATTCACCGGTGCCTGCAACATGCGCTGTCCGTTTTGTCACAATGCTTCTCTTGTGCTTGCCCCTCATAAATGTCCTACAATTCCCGAGGAAGAGTTTTTCGATTTTTTAAAAAGCAGAAAAGGAAAGCTGGAAGGCGTTTGTATTACCGGTGGCGAACCCACACTTCAAAAGGATCTGGCAACCTTTATAGAAAAGATCCGCAGTCTGGGCTTTTTGGTAAAGCTGGATTCCAACGGCTATCGGCCCGATATCCTCTGGGAACTGATAAAAAGCGATCTGATAAATATGATCGCCATGGACGTTAAAAATTCCCCGAAAAAATATGCCAGGACCATCGGTCTTCCCCCTGAAGCCTTCAATGTGGATGAGATCGACCGAAGCATATCTATCCTGAAATCCACCGGAATAAACCACGAATTTCGCACCACTGTCGTCCGTGAGCTTCACGACCCGGAAGACATCGTAAAGATAGCTCAGTGGATCGAAGGAGATTCCCCTTACTTCCTGCAGGCTTACAAGGATTCCGGAGACGTGATCTTCCGCTTTGACGACAGCAACGAGCCTTTTACGGCTTACACGGACATCGAGATGCGAAAATTACTGGGCGCCGCGAGAAGATATGCCCCAAATGCCCGCATCAGAGGCGACGAAAACTCTTAAACCGGCCAAAACCGGCTTATAAACATCATATACAAGGTAGGTTTGCCTTTGACAAACCCTTAAGCAGATCGCTTATACCGGAAAGGAAACCATGGATTTTGCTTACGAAGCTGACAGATTATATCTGCAGGTGCTTGACGAAAGCTATGCAGACAAACTCTTGTATTTTTGTCAGGAAAACGCCGAGATATTCATGAATTATGAGCAGGACTATCCCGACAACTATTTCACTCAGGAATACCAGGCCCTGATGCTGAAGGGCTATATGCAGCAGTTTCTGGAAGAAAAAGCAGTCAGGTACTTCATTTTTCTGAAGGATAACCCCAATGTTATAATCGGCTGCGTCGGCCTTTCGGACATACATCTTCTCAGCGATAAAAGTGCCCGTCTTTTTTACAAGCAGGACAGGGCCTACTGCGGCAACGGCTACATGAACGAAGCCATTTCCTGCCTTTTATGGCATGCGGCGGACGAAATGAAGCTGCACCGCATAGAAGCGGACATCCTGCCGGGCAACGAAAAGTCTGTATCGGTAGTAAAAAGGCTGGGGTTTGAATACGAAGGTGTTGCAAGGAGCAGCCATATAGTGAACGGAGTCTGGTGCGACCACGAAAGATATGCCCTGATTTTGTAAAATCCCTTGTGTTTTTATGACAACCATTGTAAAATGGGGCTGTTTGTCAAGCATTTATCAAATGCTGTAACAGGCATTTTCAACAATTAAACCAACCTGAACATCTATTTGAAAGGAGGCTTCAAAATGCTGGAGCTTCAAAACGTTTCCTGCCTTGTGGAAGACGAGAGCAGGGAAAAAGAAATATTAAAAAACATATCCTTTAAGATCGACGACAGATTTGTGGCCATTACAGGTCCCAACGGAGGCGGTAAGTCCACTCTCGCAAAGATCGTCGCCGGTATTATGAAACCCACCTCCGGAAAGATACTTTTTGACGGTGTGGATATTACAAACATGAGCATTACCGAAAGAGCAAATCTGGGCATCAGTTATGCTTTTCAGCAGCCTGTCCGCTTCAAGGGTCTCACGGTAAAGGACCTTATTAAGCTGGCTGCCAAGGATCGGACCGATACCCCGGACATTTGCGGTATTCTCTCGGAAGTGGGCCTTTGTGCCAAGGATTACATTAACCGCGAGGTAAATGCTTCCCTTTCCGGCGGAGAACTTAAGAGGATCGAGATCGCCATGATCCTTGCAAGAAGCTCAAAATTTTCCATTTTTGACGAGCCCGAAGCAGGCATCGATCTCTGGAGTTTCCAGAGCCTGATCAGAGTCTTCGAGAAAATGTATGAAAAGACCAACGGCGAGATCTTGATCATTTCCCACCAGGAAAGGATCTTAAACATTGCAGACAAGATAATCGTTGTGGCTAACGGCGAGATCAAAGATATCGGTCCCAGAGACAGGATCCTTCCGGAACTTCTGGGCACCAACACTACCTGCCCCGCTTTGACGGAGAAAATGTAAGGAGGAAACTATGGATCAGATCCAGCTCACACTCCTTGAGGAGATCGCAGGACTTCATGAGGTTCCTCAGGGCGCATATAATATAAGGATCAACGGAGCAACCGATTCCCGCTCCACTACGGAAAACATCGACATCGTGACCAAGACCGATGTTTCCGGAATAGACATCTACATTAAACCCGGAACAAAAAAAGAAAGCCTGCACATTCCCGTGCTCCTTTCCCAGTCAGGTCTCAAGGAAACGGTATACAACGACTTCCACATCGGTGACGACTGCGACATTACCATTGTAGCCGGTTGCGGCATACATAACGGCGGCTCCGCTGCCTCCGAGCACTCCGGCATCCATTCTTTCTTTGTCGGAAAGAATTCAAAGGTCCGCTACGTCGAGAAGCACTATGGCTCAGGCGACGGAAACGGCGAAAGGATCATGAATCCCACCACTGTGGTTCATCTTGATGAAGGTGCCACCATGGAAATGGAAACAGTGCAGATAAAGGGTGTGGATTCCACTATCCGTGAAACCACAGGGGATCTGGCAAGCGGCGCCAGCCTCACCATAAAAGAAAGCCTTATGACCCACGGCAAGCAGACAGCAGAATCCAATTTCCGTATCGAAATGAACGGTGTGGATTCTCATGTAAATCTCATTTCCCGTTCTGTTGCAAGAGACACCTCCCATCAGATCTTCCGTTCGGAGATCGTGGGCAACGAGAAATGCACAGGACACTCAGAATGCGATGCCATCATCATGGACAAGGCTTCCGTATCCGCTATTCCCGAGCTCACGGCCAACTGCCTTGATTCGGAGCTTATCCACGAAGCAGCCATCGGTAAGATCGCAGGCGAACAGATCATGAAGCTCATGACCCTTGGCCTTTCGGAAGAAGAGGCTGAAGAGCAGATCATAAACGGATTCTTAAAATAATAGGCAAAAAATTTCGGAGGAATGATTGCTCATCCCTCCGTTTTTTATGTTCTTAATACTTTCGGAAGATACTTACGAAACTCTTCCTTTTCAAAAAACTCGTCTTTGTAAGATCTTTTATAATATTCCTCGGCAGCTTTTTTATTCCCGGTCTTATCCAGCAGATACTCTATCGCTTCACCCAGCTCTTCCGCATTTTCTATGTATACCGTAGGATCCAGGCGGTTATAATAGGTCATGGCGGTCTCTGTATCCCCCAGATACAGTTCGCCTATCACCGTATAAGATAAGATCCTGTTTAAATATTCCCCGGAATAATACATGCTGAAATCCAGGGCGGTCTGAGCCAGTCTGTCCTGCTCCCTCTCCGCCAGCCGGTCATACAATTCCAGGTATTCCTTGGCATAAACCTCAAGCTCTGCGTACCTCTTTTGGGCATAGGCCGCGCAGACCAGAATATGTGCCATCACCAACCGAGACATGTCGCTTAAGGCCCACCTTTCTTCAAGGCTCTTTCTCATGGCGGTGATGATATCCAAAACTGCCCATCCGGCCATATTTCTGATATTTACCAAAAGCAGCCATTGCCACAGAGAAGCCTTCGTATCCACATCCTTTTCCAATGCCTTTATAAACTCCAGGCTCTTTCTTGCAGCCGCTTCCCCATCCGTTACCGTAAGCTCCTGAACCAGCTGAACACAATATTTTAAACTCGGTCCCTTCTCTTCGATCTCCTTTTCGATCAGCCTGATATTTCTCTGTACCTTAGCCTTTTTTTGCTCCTCGGTCTGATAAAGATAGCCGAAATGGTGGGTAAATACATTAAACAGCTTTACGGGCGGCTCAAATTCGTTGAATGCCTCATGTATGCGCCCAACAAACCTTGTATCGGAAGTCCTTTTTACAAGCCTTCCCACTATAGTCTTAATGTAATGATCCGGCCTGTCATAATTTCCGCTGTAATATAATCCGGAATTATATTTATTGCATTCATCAGATGTGAAAAACTCGATCAGCTCCGTCACATCATCAAAGTACTCGTCATCATCATAAAACATGAACCATTCGCCTTTTGCCCGGTCCAGTGCCGCATTTCTCGCTGCGGCGAAATCATTGATCCAGTCAAAATGATAGATCTTGTCCGTGTACTCCTTTGCCACCGCCAGGGATCCGTCACTGTTTTCTTCTCCCACGGTATCGATGACGATCAGCTCCGAAGAAACAGCCTTAAGCAGGGGCTGAATGGATTCCATCCCCTTTTTCACATATTCCAGATGGTTGGATACTATTATTCCTATTGTAAGTTTTATATCGCTTTTTATATATTCAGGCATTTCTCACCCTGTCCGGCAAAAATTTAAAGAGTCCGGGATCCGTAAAGAATTCTTCCCTGTAAAACCTTCTATAATGGTCAAGAAGCTTCTCTTTATCCTTTAGTTTCCCCACAGTGTATTCCGTTAAGTTCCTTAGGTCCTCAAAATCCTCGCAAAACTCCGGATCCAGACCTGTTACGAAAGCATATGCATTCTCGGCAGTTCCTTCTGCCAGCTCGCTTACAGCTGCTATCCTGGTCACGATATACAGTCGCTCTCCGTTAAGAAAAGAAGCCATATCTATTATTGCCTGACGGATCCGTTCATCTTCATGACTTTTAAGCCACTCATACTGCTTAAAATAGTCCCTCGCCCTGTCTAAAGCGGTTTTTATATCCTGTTCCCTAAAAGCCGCAAAGGCAACTCTGTGATCCGTTACAAGCCGGGCAGCCTCGCTTAATCCGTAATTTTCTTTTATCTGTTTTTCGCATTCCAGGATATCCCGATAGTTTCCAAGTATCACCGTTATCCTGAGCTTCGCTGTTATAAGCCACTGTCCGAGAGGTGTATCCAGTTCGGTCTGTATATCCGGATCAGCCAGATATTCATTGCATCTCTCTAAGGCCTTTTTCGGATCCGGTACCATCAGCTGCTGCACTATGTGAACATAAAGCTCCAAGGATCTGCCGTTGGCTTCCAGTTCCTTCTCCAAAAGCCTTAAGTTTCTCCTGTTCTTTTCCTCAAACTGCTCCTTCGTCAGGAACATATAGCCGTAATGATGAACAAAGGTATTAAACTGCTTTTCGGGAGAATAGGCTATATTAAAGTGCTCATGGATCCTGCCCTCAAATCTTGTATCCCCGGTCCTTCTGATAAGCCTTGTGACCACATCCTTTTGATAATGCTCCTCATCCCTGTAATTGGCCACGAAATAGGATCCGCTATAATATTTTTCGCACTCTTCGGTTTTAAAAAAACCGATCAGTTCCGTAACATCATCAAAGACTTCATCGTCATCAAAGAACATGAACCATTCGCCTTTGGCATGGTCCATGGCCACATTCCGGGCGGCGGCAAAATCATCGATCCAATCAAAATGATAGATCTTATCCGTGTATTCCTTAACCACCTTCAAAGATCCGTCGCTTTTCTCCTCCCCTACGGTATCCACCGCGATCAGCTCGGAAGGGACAGCCTCAAGAAGGGGCTTGATCGCTTCCAGCCCCCTTCTTATATACTTTATCTGGTTTGAAACCAGAATTCCTATTGTAAGCTTTATATCGCTCTTTATGAATTCCGGGTCTACCCTTCTCAGTTCCATCTTTTTCTCCGAAATATCTTTATTTCAGACTTGCCACAGCTTGTTTCTCACATTCTCCGGCAAATATTTTCTTTGCTTCGGTTCCTTAAAGAATTCCTCTTTAAAAAACCGTCCGTACCATTCTTTTGCAGGCTTGGGATCCTCAAGATTCAAGACGGTGATCTCTCTCAGTTTTTTTGTTTCATTGATATCATTGCAATAATCAAGATTTATTTTTTTAATATAGGCATATGCTTCCTCGAAGTGTTTAAGATTAAACTCACTTATAGCACCTATCATAGTGATCATATAGAGCTTATCCCCCATCATAAAACTCGAAGTGTCCAATTGTGCCTGGATAGCCCTTTCTTCGGGGTGAGTATTCAGCCATTCCAGATTTTTAAAATATGCCTTCACTCTGTCCGCCGCGATATCATATGCCTGAGCATCATAAGCAACTGAAGCGACCTTATGTGCAAGTACAAGTCTCGCTGTTTCCTGAAGCTTATATTTTTCCAAAAGATTTTTTTCAATCGCAAGAACTCCGTCAATAAAGCCCCAGTTTTCCACCAATAATACAGATGCCACCAACAACCACTGTCCGCAGGAATTTTCCAACTCCCCCGTACCCTCAAGAGCGTGAATGTACTCCGTACATTTTTTATTGGCTTCCTCCGGTGTATCACCCTTTAATTGAGCAACGATCTGAGTGCAGACTTTGGCACTGGGACCATTTTCCTTAAGCTCCCTTTCCAGAAGCTTCATGTTTCTGTCCATCTTAGCCCGTTGCTGCTCAGGCGTCTGATACAGATAACCAAAATGGTGAGTAAAGGCATTAAACTGCTTTGTAGGTTTGAATCTCTCATTAAAGTTTTCGTGAACATAGCCCACAAACTTTGTATTGGCCGTTCTTCGGATCATTCTTCCCGCTACGCCCTTATCATAATGGGTGGGGGTATCGTAATCCCCGGTATAATACATTCCAAATTTATAAATGTCGCATTCTCCCGACTTAAAAAAATCTATGAATTCGGTAACATCATCAAAGTATTCATCATCATCAAAATACATGAACCATTCACCTTTGGCATGGTCCATTGCCACATTTCTGGCTTCGGAAAAATTGTCGTTCCAATCATAATGATAGATCTTATCTGTATACTTTTTTGCCAGATCCAGTGATCCGTCACTGTTCTCAGGTCCCACGGTATCCACTATTATAAGTTCGGAAGGAACAGCATCCAGTAATGGCTTGATGGACTCCAGTCCTTTTCTGAAATATTGGATATGATTGGATACCAGCATGCCTATGGTAAGCTTTATGTCACTCTTAATAAATTCCGGATTTCCTCTTCGATTAATTGTTTGTATTAAATTCTGATCAATAACGATCTTCATGTAATAACCTCTTAATATCAACTATAATTTTAAAATATGCGTTTACCTATCCGGTCCGGAAGAAATTTTCTAAGCGCCGGATCTTCAAAAAACCGATCATTATAAAATCTTTTGTAAAATTCCACTGCAGGGCCTATGTCTTCCAACCCTGTAAATGTATCATCAATAATGGTCTTAATTTCTTTAAAGTCGGTACAAAAATCAAAGTCCAGCTTTTTTATATAAGCATATGCCCTATCGAAATTTCTTAATTTGTTTTCTGCCTCGATACCGATCTTGGTCATGGTAAAAAGGTTTTGATCCATCATAAAACCCGGGAAATCAAACTGGGTCTGTAATACTTTTTCATCCGGATGTGCGTTCAGCCAATCGAGAAGTTCAAAATAGGTCTTTACCCTTTCTGAGACCATCTTATAATCTCCTCTGCTATAGGCGATCGTCGCCACCTGTAAACAGATCACCAGACGGGCTGTTTCCTGTAATAGACCTTTATTCAGATAATTTTTTTCCAGATCCAGAATTCCCTCAAGATTCCCCCAACCCATCATTAAACGGTTTTGTACTGTCAACATCCACTGACCGCAGGACTTCTTAAGTTCACCCGTTCCTTCAAGAAGCCTTATATATTCCGCACATTTTTTATTGGCTTCTATTTCATTTTCCCCAAGCATATTTCCCACTATCTGGGCACAGATCCTGGCATTGGGTCCCTTTTCCTCAAGTTCCTTTTCCAAAAGTCGCATATTTCTTTCGCTTTTTGCCAGCTTTTGTTCCGGAGTTTCAAAAAGATAACCGAAGTGATGGGTAAAAACAGTAAACTGTTTTACCGGGGCAAACACTTCGTTAAATTGCTCATGAACATAGCCTTCAAACCTTGTATTTACAGTTCTTCTGATCATCCTTCCGGCGCCGTTTTTTTGATAATGCTCGGGAGTTATATAATCTCCGGTAAGATATACTCCCGCATAATATTTATCACATTCTCCGGAGTTGAAAAACTCTATGAATTCCGTTACATCGTCAAAATATTCATCGTCATCAAAATACATGAACCATTCACCTTTTGCATGGTCCATTGCCACGTTTCTGGCAGCAGAGAAATCGTTGATCCAGTCAAAATGATAGATCTTGTCCGTGTACTCCTTAACCACATCAAGAGATCCGTCACTGTTTTCAGGTCCTACGGTATCCACTACGATGAGCTCCGAAGGAACGGCATCAAGTAAAGGCTTAACAGCCTCCATACCCTTTCTGATATACTTTATATGATTGGATACCAAAATGCCTATCGTCAGCTTTATATCGCTTTTGATCAAAGGCGGATATTCCCTTTTGGCTTTTATTATTATATTGTTCTGTCTTTCATCCTTCAACGTAAAGCCCCCAGCCATGTCTTTATAACATTTGCCATATCAGGTCTGAGTTTGGCTGCTTCCAAGGTCATTTTAAGATCCTTTGCACCGGAGGATATGAATCGATACAGGATATCGTTATATCTGACTTCAGTGCCCATCCATCTTATGCCCTTTTCCGTAAATACTTCCGGCTTATAGAGCAGCTCGTACATCTTACGTTCCGTACATATGCATTCATTAAAGATCTCAAAGATGGCAGCTCCGTTAGCTCCTCTTTCGACTGCTCTCTTTATCTCTTCTTCGGACATTTTGTATAAAAGATAACAGTATTCTATCTGACTTGCGGAAAAGAAGTACTCTATAGCCGCATTTAAAAACTCATCTTCAAAACAAGAAGGAGCTTTTTGGATAAGACTGTTTACCGTAACCTTATAGTCATCAAAGGACATCTGATCCAATTGCTTTAGTTTTTCATCGACAGAGCCCTGTAACTCTATCTTCTTTTCTCCAAAACTCAGAACTCCGTTTTCGATCTTAATTCCGTTGTTTTCCATACAATACTCCTCATATTTTTTCATTTCCGCCGCGCTTTCATCACTTAAATATCTTTCAAAGTCGGCAGTATTCTGCATCTGTCTGAGATTACCGTCCTTTTTTAGGATATCCAGTAACCTGAAATATTCTTGTATATGTGCTCTTGCTTTTTCTTTTTTACCGCTTATCAACCATTGTCTTGTAAGATTGTAATGTATTGAAAGAAGAGCGGTCTCCGAAAGCTTTACGGTTTTTTGTATGTTTTCAAGTTCTGCTTCCGACTCTTCCGGGCTTTTCCCAAGAGCTTCAAATAACGGGAATTTAAGAGATTCCAGCCATTGGTAGTAGACTTCCTCCTTTTGAGCTTCAAATTTATCTAAAACCTCTCTTATGTAATTTAAAGCCCCCTCATTATCAAAATTGGCCAGTTCAAGAGCCATTTGAGTCCTGAGTCTCAGGTCGTCCGGACGTTTTAAGGTTTCTTCCTTAAGGATGTTCAGGTTTCTTTCCCTGTGGGTCCTTTTTTCTTCTTCATTTTCGAAGGCATATCCATAATGATGGGCAAAGGCTTTAAATTCCTTACAGGGCAGCTTTATTGAGGAATAGCTTTCATGAACGGATCCTTTAAATATCAGATTCTGCGTTCTTTTAACAAAGCGCACCGCTCTTGTATCCGTCCATTCGGTACCTTTTTTATTCTTGTAATTTCTAATTATAAAAGAAGCCGAATTATAGTTCTTATATTCATCAGTCTCAAAGAAATCCGCTATCTCGGACACATCTTCAAACCACTCGTCGTCATCCAAAAACATATACCAATCACCGGAGGCATGTTTTAACGTAACATTTCTGGCGGCAGAAAAATCTTTTATCCACTTAAAAGAGTATACCTTATCCGTGTACTCTTTTGCAATATCTGCCGATCCGTCACTTATAAGTCCCGGAGTTTCCGTTACAGTATCAACGCAAATAAGTTCTGCGATGCCCCTGTCTAAAAGAGGTTTTACAGAACCAAGACATTTTTTTACGGTTTCTTTTCTATTTGAAATAAGTATCCCAATGGTCAGCTTCATTTATCCACCTTCAAAAATACCCCGGACATAAAGCCCGGGGCGTTATTTTTGTTTTTATTATATCATTAACCCTGAAGGAGTGAAAGAACACCCTGTGTGGACTGGTTAGCCTGAGCCAGCATAGACTGACCTGCCTGCTGTAAGATGTTGTTCTTGGAGAACTGAACCATCTCTTCAGCCATATCAACGTCACGTACAGTGGATTCAGCACTCTGGAGATTTTCAGCTGTATTATCGAGGTTTGCGATAGTATGCTCAAGTCTGTTCTGAACAGCACCGAGAAGGGAACGCTGTTTGGAAACCTTTTCGATCGCTTCGTCAATGTAGTTGATACTGTCGGAAGCACCCTTCTGATCCTTAACGTTTACCTTGGATGGATTTACACCCAGCGCATTGGCACTCATGTCTCCGATCGAGAAGCTCATGGTCTGGCCTTCGTTTGCACCTACCTGAAGGGTTACACCCTTTCCGCCGGAAACTCCGCCGTACTTGGTCTGTCCGAGGAAGGCATCCTCATCTCCAAGACCCTGACCTGCATTAAGCTTAACGTCGGCAACATATGTGTTCTGGGTTACATATAAGGTTTTGGGTTCATCGGGATCGGGACCGACCAGTTCTACATCAATATTTAATCCGCCCTCTGCCAGAATGGATTCGATCTCGGATTCCGAATATTCCTGACCTGAGCAGAGGTGAAGGATATATCCTCCGGAGGATGTAAGGGATCCGTCTGTGTCGTAAACCGCTGCTGTCTTAAGCTCGCACTTTTCACTGTTTACTGCGGAATCAAAGGTTATTGCTACTGTAATATTGTAATCGGCGCCGTATTTAAGAGCTGTAAGCTTAATTGCCGTAGCACCTACGAAATCCGTTGAAGCGCTTAACTCAGCACTGCCGGCTTTAAATGCCGTTACAGCGGAGGCTCCTCTTATGCCTTCCACTGTTTTCTGAACAGCTGCACCGCATACTGTATCTGTTGCCGTAACAGAGTTAAAGTAGAAATTTACTTCCAGTTCTGCAGGTGTTGCATCAGCCTTGGAATCTTCCTGCTTTGCATTAAGAATAAGGGAATCGATCTCCTGCTGTGTATATGTCTGATTCTTTACAAGGTTGATCGTTAATGTCTTTCCGTCAGAGCTCCACATAGCGGATTCTCCGCCTGCTGCTGCCGTATTGTTAAGGTCAACACCTACGCCCTTAACATTGGATGTAACGAACGCCTGTAATGTTGTATCGTAAACACCAAACTTAGGTCCCGCGGATGATACACTTGTGCCTGCTGCCGAAAGTGATCCGTCAAGAAGAGGCATGGTGTTAAATTCTGTATCGCTTGCAATCCTGTCAAGCTCTTCCTGGAGCTGCTCGATCTCGTCCTGAAGGTTGGAACGATCGCTGTCTGTCTCAGTACCGTTGGCTGCCTGAACAGCAAGTTCTCTCATTCTCTGCAAAATGCTGTGGGATTCATTCAATGCACCTTCTGCGGTCTGTATCATTGAAATACCGTCTGCTGCATTGCTGGATGCCTGATCAAGACCTCTGATCTGGCTTCTCATCTTCTCCGAAATTGCAAGTCCTGCTGCATCATCTGCCGCACGGTTAATTCTATATCCCGATGAAAGCTTTTCTGTAGACTTCGATAAAGAGCTTGTGGAAATACCTAACATTCTGTTGGTATTCATTGCTGATAAATTATGTTGAACGATCATTGCCATAGTAAAGACCTCCTTGTGAACGTATCTCCGATTTTGTCACGCTCTTTCCACAAACTTGACTTCCAACGGGATTTTGTTTCTGATTTATTTATCGGTCTCTTTTGAACAAACTTAAGTCCTTTTTTCAAAATATTTTGTTTTATTGGAAAATTTTGCCATTGAGTACATATATGCACCGGGGACAGACCGGTTTTTACAACGCAAAAGGAGATGTCTTTCGACATCTCCTTCTGTATGGCTCTGTGTAGTTGTATCCGATTCGCCTAGTTTATCAGATACCATCCAAATAAATCGGATTGATCAGCGATTAACGCAACAGGGAAAGTACGCCCTGGTTGGACTGGTTCGCCTGAGCCAGCATGGACTGTGCAGCCTGCTGGATGATATTACTCTTTGAGAATGCAACCATCTCGTCAGCCATATCAACATCACGGATAGCAGATTCTGCACTCTGCAGGTTCTCTGCTGTGTTGTCGAGGTTGCTGATGGTGTGCTCGAGTCTGTTCTGGATAGCACCGAGAAGTGAACGCTGCTTGGAAACTGTTCCGATTGCGTTGTCAATTGCATCGATAGAATCTGATGCGCCGCTCTGTGTAGCTGCATTAACCTTGGTTCCGTCTACTCCGAGAGCTACGGAGCCCATGTTTCCGATACCGAAGCTGATGGTCTGACCGCTGTTGGCACCTACCTGAAGGGTAACGCCTTCGCCGCCGGACTTAACATCATAGTTCTTCTGACCGAGATAAGCATCGTCATCACCAAGTCCTGTACCGTTTTCAAGAGCAAATGTCTGTGTTACTGTATTGTCAGTAATAAACAATGTGTTAGCTTCATCAGGGTTAGGTCCCTTGAAGTCAATATCTACTGATAATCCTGCCTTGGCAAGGATCTTTTCGATATCGCTCTCTGTGTACTCTGTACCTGTGGAAAGCTTTAACTCATACTGACCTTTTGCTTTGAGTTCACCTGTTGTCTCATAAGTAGCTGCTGTCTTAAGCTCTGCTTTTTCTTCACCCTTTGCCGCATCAAACTTGATGGTAATGGTAACGTTGTTATCAGCACCGTACTTGTTAGCTGTAACGGTCATTGCGGTAACACCGACATATGTTGTGTCAGTTGTTGCCACAATGGCGATGTTTTCTTTCTTTGCCTTTACGCCTGCAACGGTTCCGTTTCCCTGGCCTGCATAGGTAGAAGCTGATGCTCCTGCAGTATAAACACCGTTATTAAATACAAGCTTTACTTCAGCGGGAGCCTTTGTAGCATTACTGTCTTCCTGCTTTGCATTCTTAATGAGATCATCGATCTCTGCCTGTGAATAGGTGGTATTCTGTGCAAGATTAAGGGTAAGGGTTGTTCCTACGGAATCCCAAATTGCAGATTCTCCGCCTGCCTCTGCCTTGTTCTGAACTGCAACCTTAACACCAACAACATCAGATGTCAGGAAGCCCTGAAGTGTAGTGTCATAAAGACCATACTTAGGTCCTGCAGATGTAACTGCCGCACTTCCGTCAAGGGAGCCGTCAAGAAGCTTCATGGTGTTGAATTCTGTATCGGTAGAGATTCTGTCAAGCTCGGACTGGAGCTGTGTGATCTCATCCTGAATGTTACCACGGTCTTCATCTGTTTCTGTTCCGTTTGCTGCCTGAATGGTAAGCTCTCTCATTCTCTGTAAGATGCTGTGGGACTCCTGAAGAGCGCCTTCTGCTGTCTGAATGAGGGAAATACCGTCCTGTGCGTTGGAAGATGCCTGGTTAAGGCCTCTGATCTGGCTTCTCATCTTTTCGGAAATAGCAAGTCCTGCTGCATCATCTGCTGCACGGTTGATC
>JAFSWD010000188.1 GCA_017444675.1 Lachnospiraceae bacterium | reverse complement strand
GGCGGCTGGTACAACGGATCCAATCAGCTTGTGGAAAAGGAAGGTTCCAAGGGTGAAATGATCACTGTTCCGGATACCTTCACCGACATCTCCTTAACCGGTAAAAACAGCGGAGCCGGAGAAAATCAGAGTATAAAAACGTCTGACGGTCTGACTTTTGCCGGAACAGCGGCTGATTACGAAACCGTCATCTCATCCTATACAGGAAAAGCATATACAGCCCTTAATTCATCTCGGATCCCCGACGCCATGAAAGATGTGGTCAAGGACTATTTCACGGAACTTTCGGAATAAACAATACTCATAATCACATCAGGAGGAGCAATGGAAGAAAAAGATTTACAGGAAATAGTTGAAAAAGTATCCCTTTGCGAAAAAGAGATAGGAAAAGGTATCATAGGCCAGAAGAACGTAATAAGAGAAGTCATCCTGGCAATGCTCACCAACGGAAACGTTTTGCTTGAAGGTGTTCCCGGTCTCGGAAAGACCCAATTGGTAAAGACCATTGCAAAGGTATTTAACATAGCCTTTTCAAGAATACAGTTTACGCCGGATCTGATGCCCGCCGACGTTACGGGTACTAATCTCATAATAAAGGAAAACGGTAATAACGTATTTTCCTTTGAGCCCGGCCCCATATTTTCAAATCTGGTACTGGCAGACGAAATAAACCGTGCCACTCCCAAGACTCAGTCGGCACTTCTTGAAGCCATGCAGGAAAAAACCGTTACAGTGGGTAAGAAAACCTACGAGATGCCTGCTCCTTTCATGGTACTTGCTACCCAGAACCCCATCGAGAACGAAGGCACCTACCCTCTTCCCGAAGCTCAGTTGGACCGTTTCATGTTCAAGATCCGGGTAGATTTCCCTTCCCTTGAGGAACTGAAACAGATCATGGACATTACCGTAACAAATAAGAAGACAGAGATCAATCCTATTATGAGCGGCGAAGAGATCCTTAAGATCAGAAGCGTTATCAGAGATATAAAGCTTGCAAGTGCCGTGGAAGAATATGCCCTTAAGCTGGTTGTTGCCACCCATCCCGAAGTACCGGGCGCATCCGAGTACATAAAGAAATATGTTTCCTGCGGTGCTTCTCCCCGTGCGGGCCAGGCTATATTTAACGCCTCCAAAGCAAGAGCCCTTCTCGAAGGCAGAGCCAACGTTTCTTTTGAGGATGTGCGCGCTGTCGCTTATCCCGCTTTAAGACACCGTATCGCCACCACTTTTGAAGCTATGGCGGACAGTGTTTCCACAGACGCCATCATTGCTCAGATCATATCAGAGGTTACGGAATAAATGGTTTACGATGACACCTTTAATGCCGAATTTTATAAAAGTCTCTCCCTTTTCAGAATGAATCTCAAAATGCGGCTTGCAGCCGGTGCCAACGGCGGACGCAAGTCAAATGCAAAGGGAAGCAGTGTGGAGTTCTCGGATTTCAGAGAATATCTTCCCGGGGACGACATCAGAAGGATAGACTGGAATGCCTATGCCCGCTTTGACAGGCTTTTCGTAAAGCTCTTCATGGAGGAAAAGGAAGGCCTTTTCAGGATCTATCTGGACGGAAGCGCCTCCATGAACTACGGGGAAAAAAGTAAGACGGTGCTGGCAAAACAGATTGCCGCCGCTCTCTCCTACTGTATCTTGGACCACTCCGACCGGGTCATCCTCAACTTCCTTAAGAAAAATAAATGCGAGACTTTCAAGGGAGTTACGGGTAAGCAGGGCTTTTCCAAGATCACCGACAATCTTTCCTCAATGCAGCCCGAGGGAGAAAACGATCTTCTGAAAAGCATATGTTCACAGGACATCAAGCTTAGAGGCATGTCTATAGTGATCTCGGATTTCTACACCGAACACCTTGAAGATGTAATAAAATATCTTGCCCATAAAAAGCAGGAGATCTTTCTGATACAGATTCTTTCCCCCGAGGAATTACATCCGGAGCTGACCGGCACCTTCAGTCTCATAGACTCGGAAACCGGCAGGAGCCTTAAGGTCACCGGCTCTTCTTCTCTCGAGAAAGACTATGCATCGGCCAAAGACAGATTTTTAAGGAATATAGAAAGTCTGTGCAAAAAATACGGCGCCAAATATATATTGGCAAACACAGAAGACAGTTATGAAACTGTTTTAAGGGGTTAGAACATGCGCTTCATGCATCTATGGCCGCTTTTCCTGCTGCTCCTGATCCCCGCAGTCATCATCATGTACCTTTTAAAGCAAAAGGCTGTGGCTCACAGTGTTCCTTCTCTCTTCCTCTGGAACGAGATGTACAGAAACAAGGAATCGGATACACCCTGGGAAAAGCTCAAAAAGAATAAATTATTGATAATACAGATCATTACCATTCTGGTTTTGGTTTTTTGTCTCATGTCTCCCTACACTTCCACGGAAAATGAAGCTTCTTCCAACGTGGTGCTTTTGATCGACAACAGCGGAAGTATGAGCACCGAACTGTCCAACAACCGGTCCAGGCTGGATTATGCCAAAAATGCCGCCCGGGAACTGGTAAAAACCTTAGACGATAACACAGCAGTAACCGTGATCGCCTGCTCGAACAGGACTACTTCCCTTCTTTCCGGTTCACTGGATAAAGCAGCGGTTTTAAGTGCCATCGAAAGCATAAAACCCACCATGCTTTCGGGAAACTGCGAAGGCGGTCTGGCTCTGTGCAACGGTCTTGCAGCCGGGAACGATTCTATGAAGGTTACGGTTTTTACGGATTCTCCCACATCTCTGGGCAGTCTGACAGGCACAATATATAACTTCAGTTCTCCTGCGGAAAACCTTTCCCTGGACTATGTAAGCTCTGCCCAAAAGAAAGGAAAACTCACTGTCATAGCCTGTGTTACCAACCATGGTATAAAGGATGTTACCGGAGATATCAACCTTTACGGAGATAACGAACTGCTGGATGTTTCCTCCTATACTCTCTCCGCCGGAGAAAGTACCATCGTCTATTTTGACGAGACCGGCTTTGAGGGGACCGTTATAAAGGCAGAGCTTAACACTGAAGACGCTCTCCTCTACGACAATACCGCTTATTGCATAAGCAGTACAAAGAAAAACGGACGTGTGCTTCTCCTCACGTCCAGAAACATCTATCTAAAGAAAGCTATCGAATTAAATGCCAACATCACCCTTCATGAGACCAACGATCCGGAAACATTTTCGGGAGAGGCCGCGGAAGGATATGACCTGTGCATAATCGACGGTCAGGATATGTTACCGGAACTCCTTCCTCAGGAATGCAACCTGATCTTTATCCAATGTGATCCCGGGAGATTTTTCGAACTCTCGGAAGATATCGAAAACATTTATCTGACTCTGGAAGACAGTCCCTACACCGCGGGCATATCCAACTATTCCTTCGGTGTAACCTCGGTAACTCCCGCAGATCAGCCCATCTGGGCCAAATCCTTTATTTCCGCGGGCAATAAGACTGCCGGGTTTGCCGGTGACTGCGAAGGCAGAAAGATCGGTTATATCGGTTTCGACCTTCACTCCACGGATCTGCCCCTGGATTACCGTTTTCCCATTCTTATCTGGAACCTGATATCCGACCTGGGTAACTCCGATCTTCTCACCACCTCGGGCATATATTGCGGCGACACTTTAAGGATCAACTCCAGTACGGATGACCGTATGCCGACGATCATCTACCCTGACGGCAAAAAAGAAGCCCTAAACTCCCTTCCTTTGATCTTCAAGGATACGGATACTCCCGGTGCTTACCTTTTGGATAAGGGCGACAATAAGATCGAAGCCTTTGCCGTAAATTTTGACACTTCCGAAAGCCGCATCTTCTCGGCTTCAGCCGTAGCAAATTCCGCAGGTGACAACGCAGTGGTCATTGATGCCCAAACTGCCTCCGCCAAGAGCTACAGACCGTTGATCATCATTTTGTTACTGCTCATCATGGCTTTTGAATGGTTTGTTTACATTAAGGATTAAAAATGAGAATCAACATTGAACAACCTTTAATACTATTACTTATCCCGGCTGCTATCCTCCTGCTGATATTTTCAGCCAGGTTCATGCATCTTCGTTCCCGGGAGCTTAAGATCAAACAGCTGATCCTGAGGGGACTCGTATTTTCCCTATTGATCACCGCTCTGTCCGGTGTAAGCCTCTTAAAAAAGGGCAACAGCATCGCCACGGTGTTTATAGTTGACTCTTCCGACAGCACCAGGGAACAAGCCGCTCATATCACGGAATTCGTTAACAGCGCCATAAAGACCAAATCCGATCAGGACTACGTAGGCGTAGTCTCTGTTGGAAAAAACACCAATGTAGAGAATTTCGTATCTGATAAATGTGTTTACAGAGGAGCCCAAACGGGTATAGATCCTTCAGCCACAAATCTTCAGGATGCGGTAAATCTGGCTCTTTCCCTGATGCCCGAGGGCTATGCCAAGAGAATAGTCATCATCTCGGACGGTGCCGAAAACATCGGCAGTCTTAAGGATACAGCCGCAGATATCGCTATGGCGGGATGTGACGTAAAAACCTACACACTGCCCTCTTCCACTTCTTCGGAAGTGTATGTCAGCAATCTTACCGTTCCCGAAAGCGTGGGAACAGGCGAGATCTTTAAGGTAATGGTGGAAGTGGAAAGTAACGTATCCACCACCGCAGTGGTTTCCCTTTACCAGGGCCGTACCCTGACCGAGCGAAAGACCGTAAACCTTTCCAAAGGTACCAGCCTCATCCCCTTTTACGACACCCAGACCGATTCGGGCCTTAAAACCTATCGTGTAACGGTGGAGGCTGCGGATGACACTGTTTCTCTTAACAACGATTATTCTTCCTTCACAAATATATCCAAAAAGAATCCTGTCCTTATAGTGGAAGGAGACGCAGATGAAGGGGATAACCTTTACAACATGCTTACCTCCATAGGCATAGATTGTCGCAAGGTCCTGTCTTTTAACGCTCCCGATACAATTTCCGAAATGCTGGAGTATTCCTGTATGATCCTCTGTAACGTGTCTGCAAAGGATCTTCCGGAGGGATTTTTAAAAAATCTGGAAACCTATGTAAAGGATCACGGAAAAGGCCTGGTGGCCTGCGGAGGACGGAATGCTTTCGCTCTGGGCATGTACAAGAACACCGTCCTTGAGACCGTGCTGCCCGTGGAAATGGACATCAACGGCGAAGCGGAGATACCTTCCATGGCCATACAATTTGTTATAGATAAATCCGGTTCCATGGACGGCGGCAAGCTGGATGATGCAAAGCGAGCCCTGATCGCCTCGCTGGACACATTGAGGCCAGTTGATTCCGTTGGTGTTATAGCCTTCGATCAAACAGTGGATAAAGTGGTGCGCATGACTCCCATCGGAGAAGATCTATCTAAGCTCAAGACTTCTATGGGCACCATTCATATAGCCGGCGGGACAAGCATATATCCGGCTGTCAGAGAAGCTACCACGGAGCTTCTGGGCTACGATGCCACTATCAAACACATCATACTTTTAACCGACGGTCAGGACACCAATACCGGTTACAATGACATAATAAAAAAGATCAATGATAATAATATCACCCTTTCATCAATTGCTCTTGGAAATGACTGCAATACAGATCTATTAAGATATTTATCCGAATCCACCGGCGGAAGGATGTACAAAGTAACAGATAACAAGGATCTGCCAAAGATCTTCACCCAGGAGATCTATCTCTCCCAGAATGAATATCTGGTGGATCGGCCGGGTCCGGTGTACATCACATCCTCGGATGAAATAATAAAGGAAGTTGCGGCGAGCGGAGTTCCGGATATCAGGGCCTATGTAGCCACTACCCTTAAAGCCAGGGCTACAGAGCTTCTGGAAACAGAAGATCAATATCCTCTTCTCTCCTATTGGCAATACGGTCTCGGAAAGACCTTTGCCTGGGCTTCGGATGTTACCGGAAACTGGTCCGGCGATTACTTCGCCTGGGAGAACAACTCCCTTTTGTGGAATAACATTATTCAGACCGCAACCAGCAACAACACGAGGAAAGGCTCCTATGCCACAGTAACCCAGGATCTTTCAAGCGCGCAGATCAGTTATCATACGGATGAATTCAGCTCAAGCACCACAGTTACCGCAACGATCACAAATGACAGCGGTGAGAACATAAAGATCGATATGCTGCCCAAAGCCCCGGGTGAATTTGTCTCGGATTTTGAGCTTACCAACGAGGGCGTCTTCTCCATAGCCATAAAGCAATACGACAACGGAGAAGTCACCTCCGGTCTTACCACTGCAGCTATAAAGAAGTACTCGCCGGAATATACCTTTAATTCCGATGCAGGTCTTCTGGGTGAATATGCCCGTCTTACGGGAGGTACAGAAATAACCTCCCCGGCTCAGGTGTTTACCAACAATATCCACCTGATAAAGGCCATGAAGGATATCACCGTTCCAATACTGGTAGCGGCCCTCCTCCTCTTTATCCTGGATATAGCCTACAGACGTTTCCGTTTCAGGGTAGTACCTGAAGATTTTTGGTCGCAGCTCTTTGCCCGTAAGAAAGTTAAAGAGGTTAAAAAAGCTCCTGTTACTGCCGCAGCCACCACTGCAACGGCCCCTGCCCCCTCTTCTTCAAAAGATTCCGGAACTAAGCCGGACTCCATTAAAGGAAAAAAGGCAGAAAAAAAGAAGAACGAACCCGATATCATAGACACTTCTCTTCTTCTAAACCGAATGAAAAAATAAAAAAAATTAAAGCGGCGAATTCCTCGCCGCTTTTCTTTTTACTCTACTGTGTAAGGCATAAGAGCAACGTGACGTGCACGCTTAACAGCTGTTGTCAGAGCTCTCTGATGCTTAGCGCAGGTACCTGTGATACGTCTGGGAAGGATCTTTCCTCTCTCAGAAACATATCTGGATAATTTCTTAACATCCTTATAACTGATCTCAGCAACATTCTCAGCACAGAAAGCACAAACCTTTCTTCTTCTGCGAATGACACGTCTCTTCATGGTACCTTCAGCATTGTTTCTTGCTGTTCTTTCGTCTGTCATTGTATTTTCCTCCATTCCTTCGAATTTAACTAAGCCGGTGATTCCTTATTTGAAAGGCAATTCCTCATCGATACCTACCGGAATGTTCATAAAACCGGAATCGGTTCCGCTGGGCTGAGGTCTCTCGTATGTCTGTTCACTGCTGCCGCCCTGGGAGCTCTTGCTCTCCGCGAACTCAATGTTTTCTACGATGACATCCGTAGTATAAACCTTCTGTCCTTCCTTATTTGTGTAGCTGCCTGTCTGAATTCTTCCGTCAAGCGCTACCTTAGTACCCTGTCTCAAATACTTCTCTACAAATTCAGCCTGCTTACCGAATGTGACGCATGAAATAAAATCGGCTGTCTGCTGGTTTGCATCATTACTTCTGGAAACTCTTCTGTCAACGGCAAGAGTAAATCTTCCGATGGCTGAATTATCCTTCTGTGCATATGTGATGTTAGGGTCTCTAGTGAGTCTGCCCATTAATACGACTCTGTTCATCAGGAAATCCTCCTACTTTATGCTTCTTCGACTCTTGTGATCAAGAATCTGATAACGTTGTCCCTTGTGCGAAGTCTGTCTTCGATCTCTGCAGGGGCTGTTGTCTCAGCATCGAACTGAATGAAGTAGTAAAATGCTTCGTTCATCTTCTGGATCTCGTAAGCGAGTCTCTTCTTACCCCACTCTTCAACGTTCTTAACTTCGCCGCCGAATCTGGTGATAAGCTTCTTTGCATCTTCAACGGATGCATCTCTTACGCTGTCCTCTACTTTTGCACTAACAACTAAACATAATTCATACTTGCTCATAGTTGTGTTGCACCTCCTTCTGGTCTTATTTGGCTAACCGTTTCGCGGTTAGCAAGGATTTTACTCGTCACAAAGATGTATTTTACCATGTCCCGCATTGTGTGTCAACTTATTTTTCATAAAAAGAAAGCGGCTGACGCCGCTTTCCTATCCTATCAAGCTTTAAGCTCTTTAGTTACGTTTGTTCTTACTTCGGGTTCATCGCAGCATATATCCTTCTTTGCTACGGGAATAACCTTTTTCTCGCTCTTGTCAATGGGCTCTCCAAGTCCGAACATCTCAGATTTAAAATTGATATCCGATGCTGAGGAAGCAAGCTCTGTGGGAACTATGATCTTTGTTGCGCGACCGTCGCCAAGAGACTTAAGTGCATCCAGTTTTTTAAGTGTCAATACAGCCTCATCCATATTTGCATTCTTAAGAGCTTCAATACCCTTTGCTTCTGCCTCGTAGACAAGACGTATGCTTTCTGCCTGACCTGTTGCTCTGGCAATAGCTGCGTCACGGTCCGCTTCTGCTTTAAGGATAAGAGCCTGCTTATCGCCTTCCGCTCTGGTAACGCTGGCCTGTTTATGAGCTTCGGCTTCGAGAAGCGTCTGTCTCTTTTCACGCTCGGCCTTCATCTGCTTCTCCATGGATTCCTGAATGTCCTTGGGAGGAATGATGTTCTTAAGTTCTACACGGCCAACTTTGATACCCCAGGGATCCGTAGCTTCATCAAGGATATTCTGCATCTTGGCATTGATGATATCACGGGAAGTAAGGGTTTCATCAAGTTCCAGCTCACCAACCAGGTTACGGAGTGTTGTGGCTGTAAGATTACCGAGAGCAAGGATTGGATTCTCGGCTCCGTATGCAAAAAGCTTGGGATCCACAACTCTGTAATAAACTACCGTGTCTATCTGCATTGTAACGTTATCCTTTGTGATAACGGGCTGAGGAGGAAAGTCTGCAACCTGCTCCTTGATCGATACTCTCTTTGATATCCTTGTAAGTAAAGGTATCATAAAATGTAAACCGGAATCCCAGGTCTTATAATATTTACCGAGGAATTCCAAAACATACATATAGGACTGAGGTACAATCTTGATGCCTGAGATCAGGATGAGTAAAAAAACTCCAAGTACTATTAACCACCACATATGATAATCTCCCTTCTTTTAAAAGACGCTTTATTGCGTCCTGCTCCTTTCGGCACTTTTTACGCGCCTCATCATGATCTAATAATAAATTAAAACCGGACAAAAGTAAAGGCATCCTATAGTAAATTAGGATGCCTTAATGCGCTGTAAATGTGAACAGTAACAATCTGTATCTTATTTATATATCAAATGAAAAACGAAACTGTAAGAACTACGATACCCAAAGCTATGCGATACCAGCCGAAGGGTTTGAAATCGTGCTTTTTAATGTATCCGATAAAGAACCTGAGTACCACGATAGAAACCGCAAAGGCTACAAAAAAGCCCATGAGAAGGATGGAAAGCTCCGGAGGAGACAGCTCCCATCCGAACTTCACCAGCTTCAAAAGGCTTGCGCCAAGCATGACAGGTACTGCCAGATAAAATGTAAACTCTGCAGCCGCCTGCCTGGATACTCCTATAAGAAGCGCTCCTATAATGGTAGCTCCGGACCTTGAGGTTCCGGGAAAAGCAGCAGCCAATATCTGGAAGATACCGATCTCCAAAGCCATCATAAATGTGATCTCAGCCACATTCTGTGCTTTTATGTTACCCTTTGATACCACATATTTTTCCACCAGTATAAAGATTATACCGAATACTATGAGGGCAACAGCCACAGATATCTCATTATAAAAATGTTCATTAAAGAAATCATCGAACAGCAGACCGATAACCGCTGCGGGGATACATGCCACAAGTATCTTCCCCCACAATATAAAAGTCTTCTTTTTGATGATCCCGCATTCGTTCTTCTCTCTCTCCTTTTTGGTAAATGCAAAGGGCCAGAGTTTTCCGAAATAGATGAATACCACCGCCAATATGGCACCCAGCTGGATGACCACATCGAACATATCGAAAAATCCCTTTGATGTACCGTTAAAAGGGAGCAGTTTTTCAAGAAGGATCAAATGCCCCGTGCTGCTTATGGGCAGCCACTCGGTGATACCTTCCACAATGCCGTACAGAATAGCCTTCAAAATATCAAGCATTAGTTACTCCTTTTACATATCCTGTGAATAAGGTTTACGCCGTTTCAATCATCAATGATGAAAAAGCTTCTGTGTCTGATATTTGGGTTCGCAGGTAAGATTAACTCCAAGCTTTCTGAACACGTTCTTATCAACCTCCGAAAGCATTACGCTGGAATGCACTTCACAGCCGCGGAGCCGGGGAAGCATTTCAAGTGCTTTGGCAGCTTTGGGATCCGTAACCGCACATATGGAAAGTGCAATAAGAAGTTCATCCGTGTGTAGTCTGGGATTGTGATTACCCAGGACTCCGGTCTTAAGCTTCTGTACCGGAGCTATAATGGTGGGCGAGATAAGCTCCGCTTCATCTGGTATCCCGGCCAGCTTTTTCACACAATTCAAAAGCAGAGCTGAGGAAGCGCCCAGAAGTGAACTGGTCTTTCCCGTAATGACAGAACCGTCATTAAGTTCCGCAGCCGCGGCGGGAGCGCCGGTAAGTTCAGCCTTAAGATTGGCTGCACCCACAACCTTTCTTGCAGACACGCTGATGCCTGACTGTTCCATTATAAGTTCTATCTTAAGCACTTCCGCATCGGATCCGTTTCCGGCTCTTCTGTTGCAAAGTGCGGCATAATAACGTCTGATGATCTCTTCACGTGAAGCGCTTGTGCATACACCATCATCGATGATGCAGTTTCCGGCCATATTTACGCCCATGTCCGTAGGAGACTTGTAAGGTGATTCTCCCAAAATAGATTTGAACATGGCATTGAGCACAGGGAAAACTTCTACGTCACGATTATAGTTGACCGTGGTTTTTCCGTAAGCTTCAAGATGATAAGGGTCGATCATGTTAACATCGTTAAGGTCGGCCGTAGCGGCTTCATATGCCATGTTTACAGGGTGCTTTAAAGGAAGATTCCAAATGGGGAAGGTCTCGAACTTGGCATATCCGGACTTGATGCCCCGCTTATTGTCATGATAGAGTTGCGAAAGACAGGTGGCCATTTTTCCGCTTCCGGGTCCGGGAGCTGTAACCACCACAAGACGATGTGTTGTTTCTATATATTCATTTCTTCCGAAACCGTCATCGCTGACGATGAGAGAAATGTTTGCGGGATATCCCGGGATCTTGTAATGATGATAAACCTTGATCCCCAGGCTTTCAAGCTTCTTTGCATATGCTATGGCAGCAGGCTGATCGGAGTATTGAGTCATTACCACATCGCCCACAAAGAGACCGTAGCCTCTGAAAGCATCTATGAGACGTAAAACGTCCATATCATATGTGATACCAAGGTCGCCTCTTACCTTGTTCTTCTCTATGTCTCCGGCATTGATCGCTATGATGATCTCCGCGTCCTCCTTCAGCTTGACCAGCATGTTGATCTTACTGTCGGGTTTGAAACCGGGAAGAACCCGGGATGCATGGAAATCGTCAAAAAGCTTTCCTCCGAATTCAAGGTAAAGTTTTCCTCCGAAACTGTTGATCCTCTCCTGAATGTGCTCCGACTGCATCTTAAGATACTTGTCGTTGTCAAATCCAATTCCTGTCATTTTAGTTGCGCTCCCTTTCACTTTTTTTAAGAGATCCTTTTTTTACTGTGTAATCATACTCTTTTTTCACGATCGACACAACATAAATTTAAAAGTTTGATTGCAAAAAAAATAACAATGCGGTACAATGTAGTGAAAAAGCGACGGGATTACAAAGTGATCGTGCCGTTACTATTTATAAAAAGGGAGATTTTTTATGAGTGATATGAACATAGTTTGCCTCGATATGGAAGGCGTTCTCGTTCCCGAGATCTGGATCGCTTTTGCCGAAGCCTCAGGTATTCCCGAGCTTAAAAGGACCACCAGGGATGAGCCCGATTACAATAAGCTCATGAACTGGCGTCTGGGCATCTTAAAAGAACACGGTCTCGGCTTAAAAGAAATCCAGGATGTTATTTCCAAGATCGATCCCATGCCCGGAGCAAAGGAGTTCCTCGATGAACTCAGAAGCCTGACACAGGTCATCATCTTAAGTGATACCTTCACACAGTTTGCAGCCCCTCTGATGAAGAAGCTGGGTATGCCCACCATTTTCTGCAATACCCTTGAAGTAGCCGATAGCGGTGAGATCACAGGCTTCCGCATGAGAATAGAGCAGTCTAAACTGGCTACCGTTAAAGCCCTTCAGTCCATTGGTTTTGAAACCATCGCTTCCGGAGACAGCTACAATGATCTTGGCATGATAAAGGCCAGCAAAGCAGGTTTCCTCTTTAAGAGCACAGATAAGATCAAGGCTGATAACCCGGACCTTCCCGCATTTGAAGAATACGGCGAACTTCTTGCCGCCATTAAAAAGGCTCTTTGATCATCCCCTGACTAAAACACAAAGCCCTGAGTTTGAGAATTTTCTAAAACCCGGGGCTTTTTTTGATCTTACTTCAGATACCAATAAATGCCGTATCTTGTATTGTATTTATTATAATGGGGAGTGAAGACCTGATC
>JAFSWD010000187.1 GCA_017444675.1 Lachnospiraceae bacterium | reverse complement strand
CTTCCCGCCGTCAAGCACTATGCCTCTTGTACAGAGCTTACGGACCTGCGCCTCATTGTGGGACACGAAAAGCACGGTAGTGCCCTTGTCGAACATGCTCATGATCTTTTGCTCGCTCTTCTTTCTGAAGGCCGCATCGCCCACGGACAGCACCTCGTCCAGGATCAATATGTCCGGCTCCACCACCGTAGCGATGGCAAAGCCCAGGCGGGCGCGCATTCCGGAAGAATAGTTCTTCACCGGGACATTTATGAATTCGCCGAGATCCGCAAATTCCACGATCTCGTCGTACTTCGACTTGATGAACGCTTTGGGATAGCCCAGCATTGCGCCGTAAAGCCAGATGTTTTCCGCGCCGGAGTACTGGATGTCGAAGCCTGCGCCCAGCTCAAGGAGCGGGACAACATTTCCGAAAGTCGTGATCTTGCCCTCCGAAGCCTTCAATACCCCTGCCACCACCTTCATAAGGGTGGATTTTCCGGCGCCGTTCTTTCCCATCACCGCCAGGCGATCGCCGCGGTGAAGCGTAAAGGAAACGTCGTTCAGAGCAAGGAAATCCTTGTATTTAAGCTTTCTCTTGACCAGCCTGATGAGATATTCTTTTAGATTGTCAACTTTTTCCTCCGTTAATCGATACTTAACGGAAACGTTGTCGACGATTAAAGATGTTTCAGCCATGATTTTTACCTATTTAGAATAATAAGATCCAAAAGATCCAAAGGGTCCAAAAATGAACCTATAACCCCGTCCCCAAAGGTCCAAAAAATGAACCTACAACCCCGTCCCCAAAGGCTCAAAGCGGGACCAAGGTCCTGAAATGAACCTATAACCCCGTCCCCGGGGTTCATAAATGAAGGATGAATTTGTCCTGATTTTTCCAGAAGAAGAGACCGCCGAAGAGGATCAGCAGCACTGCGACGCCGGCGGAATAGGCCGTGGCGGTGAGATCCATGGGAGATCCGAAGACGGCACTTCTGAAGTTGTCGATGCAGGCGAAAATGGGATTCAGCTTGAAGATCCAGACATTTTTATCGGAGATCACATCCTCCGCGCGGTAGAAAATGGCGGATGCATACATGATGATCATGATCGCCACTCCCCACAGGTACTCCAGGTCGCGGAAAAATACGGCCGCCGCCGAGAGGATGAGGCCTGTTCCCATGGCAAGACCGAAAACGATGACAAGGGGAACAATGGCCTGAAGCAGGTAGACCGTGGGCTGCACATGACGTACTGCCGCAACACCCACAAGCACCAGCAGCGAGATCAGGAAAGTCACGTAATTGGAAAAGACCGATGCCAGGGGGTACATGTACTTCGGCACATATACCTTCTTGATCATGGAGGCGTGGTCTCTCACCGACCTTAAGGCCTTATTGGTGGATCCTGAATAGAATGAGAAAATAAGGCGTCCGGTCAAAATGTACACAGGGAAGTCCTGCGTGTTTTTGCCCAGCAGCCTTGAAAATACCAGGGCGAGAACGATCATGGTCAGGAGTGGTTCCAGCATGGTCCAGATGATCCCCAGGTAGGAATTTCTGTATTTAAGTTTAATTTCCTTCTCAACCAATTGGCTGAGAAGGAAACTGTATTTCTTGAAATTTTTGATGAATTGTTTCATTTACTCCGCTCCGGGCTCTTTTGTCTCCGATCCACCTTCCTGAGGTTCGTCAACCTGAGGCACCTCATGCACCCTGTCTATCTGCACGGTTACGTACAGTTTGGAAAGGCACACTACCCCTTCCTCCGGATCTGTCTGCAACGTGAGCTGATAGGTTCCGGGAGCTGTGATATAGGTCAGGTCCAGGTAGGGATGCAGCGTTCTTGCCCTGACCGAATCCACTGCCTCTTTGACTGCTCTCACGGTCATCAGCCTGGATGAAAGGCTCATACTGTAGGGTATCAGTTCGTCACTTAAACCGCGAACTTCAATATCCGAATTTGAAATCCCCACATCCATCTTCCGCTGTTCACCGATGTAGGCGGTAACAGCCAGCGTGGTATCGTCATCCAGGATCTTAATGCTGGAAAGCTTGCTGTCGATGAGGGAATATATGCCTATATTGCTTTCTACGTTACCCGAAAGGCCGGTCACATCCACGTAGGCGCGCAGGGAGTTGCCCAGCTTTGCCAGGTCTTCGTCCGTACCCGCAACCGTGATGCTCGAGGGCTGGGCGGACACGCTCTTGATCTCATATCCCGTCGCGACGTCCCCGAATGTCACCGCCTCCAGGTTCAATGTCTTCGTCTTGTAAAGGGTTGTGGTGACGCTTACGGAACGGCTGCTCAGCTCCAGATTTTCCGTGCTGATCTCCTCGTCGTTGGCATCGTAGATCACCGGATTTACCACCACTTCCGACGTCTTGTTGATGCCATTCACGTTCACCGTGGCAACAACAGCCTGAATGCGGCTGATCTGCAGCTTGGATCCCCGGATCGTGATCACGTTGGGGCTGGAAGCATTGGTGCCCACCACAAAACCGTCGGCGGGTGTTCCGGTGTTATTTATCTTAATCTTAAATTCCTTGGTGGCGTAATCTTCAAGGGACAGCTTCATGTAAGCGTTCTGTCCGCGTATGATCTCGGCTTCTTTCTCGTCGTAGCCCTCCACCTTTACCTCGATGGGAACTGTATCCGTGACATATATTTTCTCGAAGTCGGCGGTTGCTATGATCGCTTCCTCTGTAAGCTTGTCGCAGATGGACTTTCTGGCCTGGACCGTTACAGTCACGGTGCTTCCGTCCACAACCTCCGGGATCTTGTCCTTACGGATAAGCGAATCCTCGTTCAGGATCTTGACCGGCACATTATAAAAGGTAATGGTATCGATGGGATCCTGGCTGTTGACCACTCCCACCCAGATGAAAAAGGCGGAGACCAGCGCCAAAAGCTTAAGGCCGAAGTTATGGGATATCTTTTTCCAAAACATGAGAAGGTAGGTTTTCATCT
>JAFSWD010000186.1 GCA_017444675.1 Lachnospiraceae bacterium | reverse complement strand
GGGGACGGGGTTAGGGGTTCATTTTATCACATCTTTCATATCATACATACCGGGCTTCTTTCCTGCCAGGTACTTGGCAGCTGCTACCGCACCTTTGCCGAATACTGCTTTGGAATAGGCTGCATGTTTAAGTTCTATGACTTCATCAGTGCCGGCAAAGATAACTTCGTGTTCTCCCACTATGTTACCGCCGCGAACGGAGGAAATACCGATCTCTTTAACCGGTCTCTTCTCTCTTATCGAATGTCTGTCATATTTATACTCATATTCATTATTGAGAACAGAGTTAATGGCATCAGCAAGTGCAAGTGCCGTTCCGGAAGGCGCATCCACCTTCTGGTTGTGATGCTTCTCAACGATCTCCGGATCGAACCCTTCCTTGCAAAGAATGTCGGCAGCTTCGGCTATCAGCTTAAAAAGAAGATTTATACCGAGAGACATGTTGGCAGATCTCAGGATAGCCAGATCCCCGGACGCCTCTTTAATGGCTGCCAGATCTTCTTCCGAATAACCTGTGGTGCAAAGTACGAGAGCATATCCTCTCTCCCTTGCCAGATTAAAGATATCATTTTCCTTTAAAGCATCGGGCCTTGTAAAATCCACTACAACTTCTGCGGGCACATCAACCGCTTTAAGATTTGAATAAACCGGATAACCATAGGTGTTATTTCCGGCTTTATCAACTCCGGCAACGATCTCGATCTCGGGATCGTCCTTAACGATCTCCGAAATGTTTCTCCCCATCTTGCCGTTACAGCCAAGTAAGATCATTCTTGTCATTATTTTATAACTCCTACTTTTCTAAGCTCATTTTCCAATCTTGCACGATTCTCGGGTTCCATATCTGTAAGAGGCAGTCTCATGGGTCCTACATTAAAGCCCATCATATTGAGAGCAGCCTTAACGGGAATAGGATTAACCTCACAGAACAAAGCATTGATCAAAGGAAGGTACTTCATCTGAAGTTCTCTTGAGCCCTTTGCATCTCCTGCCAGGAACTTCGCAACGATGTCATGGGTATCACGGGGAACCACATTGGAAAGTACGGAGATAACACCCTTGGCGCCTATGGAAAGGAGGGGTGTGATGAGTCCGTCTTCACCGGAATAAACATCAAAATCACCGTTCAATCTGTTTAAGAGTTCCATGGTCTGGGGAATATTTCCGGTAGCATCCTTAACACCTACGATGGTATCATATTCCTTTGCCAGTTCTTCTATAGTAGCCGGAAGGATATTTACACCTGTTCTTCCGGGAATGTTGTAAAGGACAATTGGAACATCAACGGCCTTTGCCACCGCTCCGAAATGCTCCTTAAGGCCTTTCTGTGTAGCCTTATTGTAATAGGGAGAAACCAGCAGAACGCCGTCTACTCCTGCCTTGTATGCTTCTTTGGAAAGATAGACTTCCGTATCGGTACAGTTGGATCCGGTGCCTGCGATAACAGGTATCCTGTGTGCTGTTTTCTGTACCGCATATCTGATGCATTCGATATGCTCCTCATGTGTGAGGGTGGACGCTTCACCTGTCGTGCCGACGATGACTATGCAGTCCGTACCATTGTTCACATTGAAATCTATGAGTTCACCCAATTTATCGAAATTGATGGTTCTGTCCTCATTAAAAGGTGTAACTATAGCAACTCCTGCTCCTGTGTAAATAGACATAATATGCCCCTTTCTATGTGCCTATAGGCTTTAAAATTTTAGCACGGTAAAGTGTGTTTGTCAATGATTTAAATGTGCCGGATGTAAACCCACCGCCTCAGATTTCAGTCTTTCGAAAGCCACTCCATGATCACCTTGTTAAGCCATTTCATGCGATTCTCGAGGCCGGAAACGGCAGTTAAAGCCGCTACTCTTTCATTTCGGTTTGTCCTGTGCTTCCCGAAATATTCAAAGTCCCCGGCCGCTGTTTTGATCATATCTCTCGTCGACTCCGTTACTTCATTCAAAAGTCCTACGGAATAAAGCTCATCCCACCTTTTGGCCACTTTCTGCCTGAACCAGTCTTCATTCATTAAAAGAACAAACCAGGGATGTACACATTCCTTGTATCTTCCGGTGTCGGTTATTCCGTAAAAGGTACCTGCAATAAGATCCTCTCCGAAGACACACCAGTTAAAGTCCCAGGGTGCCATAAAGGTGAGTTTTTGATACCTGGACTTCTTTGAAAAGTCCACACACATATAAAAGCTTCCGTTTCCTCTGTCATAGTTACCCATGATCTCTTCGATCAAATAGGTATCCACTGCGGACTGCACATCCAGTACCGCTTCTATGGTCTCCTCCGCATTTTTAAACCTGTCATCCGCCTTTACAAGGTTCAGGTCCTTATCAAAGGTATAGAACTTATCTTCCTCCGTTGCATGATAGATTATCTCAAAAACGCCGTTTACATATTTGGATATGAAATCCTTCTGCTCTTCGCTGTAAACATCACTGTGGATGGTATAATGGGTATAATTAACGAAGGTTCCCTCCTTACCAAGGAAATCTTTAACTGTAACATCTTTTCCTTTTACCCTGTACGGCACCAGGAAGTAGGGATCCGAATCCACATCGAGCCCTGCATAGTTATCTATCTCCACCAGATAGCCCACATCAACTCCCGAATATCCGTCCTCGGGCTCATTGACGTTGATGCGTTTCTTCTTAACCTGGTTCTGTTCCGCCAGCATATAAAGGCCGTAATATTCTCCGTTTACATACACGTTTACCGGAGTGCAGTCGGAGATATAATAATCCCCGTCATATATGGTCTGCCCCATCTTAAAGGCCATGTAATCCGTAACCACTCTGCTCCAGGGTCTTAACAGAACCCAGTTCTTAAAGTCGTTGCCCTTATTAAGTCCCAGCATGCCTTGCTTGTTTTCGAATTTTATCCTCAAAGGGAAAGGAGCTTCCTTGGCACTGGCATTACCTCTTACCTTTACTTCGGCCCTTTCCTCAAGGCAGTATTTTTCATCACAGTTAAAAACTTCAACAAAGCTTGTGATCCATCTGTCCGCATACTTCTGCTTACCGTTCACGGTAACTGTTTCTTTTTTCTTAAACTCTTCCCCGTCCAGGGTTGTAATGTTTATAACCGGCAGTGTAAAATTCTTCTCCGCTCCGGCCCTCATCGCTTCATATTCAACCGATCTGAAGCTGTTATACTGATCCATAAGTCTCTGCTGTTCTGCTGTGAGAGGTGTGGGTGTGGGCATCGGTGTATCGGTGGGTGTAGGAGTAGGTGTGGGTGTGGGAGTAGAAGTGGATGTGGGAGTAGGTGTCGGCGTATCTGAAGGTGTAGGAGTTGCCATGACCGTAGGCGTTGCCTTTATTTTTTCTTCATCAAGTACCTCTGTGCTTTCATCCAGAAATAACAAAACAAAAATCGTCATCATTCCGAGAAAGACAAGGAATGAAACGATTCCCACCATGAATTCTTTATAATTTTTTATGCGTTCAATAAAATGTCTCATAAGTCGATTATACATTATTCTCTTGTGTTTTCAAGAAGAAAATCTGTTTTCGGAAACTATGCCCGTAATACTCAAAACTATGTGGATTTGCTATGTGGATTTTTTAACACTACTGTTGCTATTTCAAAAATTATCGTTTATAATCACCTTGTTCTACTTATATCGGAATGGTAAGGCATTCCGGGTTGTTTTGAAACGTTTTATCCTGCATATGCCCGGTAAAACGTGATCTATTGTCAGATTTATATTATGGAGGTTAAAGATATGCTCGTATCAGCAAAAGAAATGCTTGAAAAAGCTCGCGACGGCAAGTATGCCGTTGGCCAGTTCAACATCAATAACCTTGAGTGGACAAAGTCTATTCTCCAGGTTGCCGAAGAAATGAAGTCTCCCGTCATCCTCGGTGTTTCCGAAGGTGCAGGAAAGTACATGACCGGCTTCAAGACAGTTGCCGCTATGGTTAAGGCTATGGATGAGGAAATGAAGATCTCCGTTCCCGTTGCTCTTCATCTTGATCACGGTACATATGAAGGCTGCTATAAGTGCATTAAGGCCGGATTCACATCCATCATGTTCGACGGTTCTCACTATCCCATTGAGGAGAACATCGCAAAGACATGCGAACTCGTAAAGATCTCCAATGCTATGGGTCTTTCCATCGAAGCTGAAGTTGGTTCCATCGGCGGTGAAGAAGACGGCGTTATCGGAATGGGTGAATGCGCAGATCCCAACGAGTGCAAGCAGGTTGCTGACCTTGGCGTTACAATGCTCGCTGCAGGTATCGGAAACATTCACGGTAAGTATCCCGCAAACTGGAAGGGATTAAGCTTCGAAACACTTGCTGCCATCAAGGAAAAGGTAGGCGATATGCCTCTCGTTCTTCACGGTGGTACAGGAATCCCCGCTGAAATGATCAAAAAGGCTATTTCCCTCGGCGTTGCAAAGATCAATGTTAATACAGAGTGCCAGCTCTCCTTCCAGGAAGCTACACGTAAGTACATCGAAGCAGGTAAGGACCTTGAGGGTAAGGGCTTCGATCCCAGAAAGCTCCTTGCACCCGGTGCAGAAGCTATCAAGCAGACTGTTCGTGAGAAGATCGAGCTCTTCGGTTCCGCAAACAAGGCTTGAATCCAATAAGTTTAAAAAGAGGACGGTACACAGCCGTCCTCTTATTCTTTTCAGCGATCATTCACCGCTTCCGAACAATGTTTCCACGTATTTTACCGCATACCCCGCCCTTTCTCTTGCAAATCTCAAAAGAGTGTTCATGCAGTTATCAAATACCTTTTCCGAAGCTCCGATGGCTATCCTGCTCTCACCGTTCTTATAGGCTTCTTTAAGATCCCCAAAAAATTCAAACTGCAGATCCAGGGCCTTTTTTCTCCCATCATTCAGCCTTAATATGGTTTCCGTAAAATGCCCGGGAGAAAGCGTCGTCTCTGCCAGCTGCTTTGTATAGCTTACGAAATAAAATCTCATATCTTCCCTTTTCATTAAAGAAGTAAAAAGAGGCGCATATCTTCCGCTTTTAGGGTTTGTAACATCTGCCCATCTGTTGGAATCCGCTCCGTTACTGTCCCAGCTCTTCGAATTCCAGTAAATACCCATGGAGTAATCCGAGTCATGGATCAGATACCTGAACCGTCCGTCAAAGACTCCTTCTCCGTAGCTCACACCGTCTGCAGGATAGTATCTGTAGGCAATGTAATTGTTCATGGGCCAGTCGGTATTTGCTATAAACAGCTCAAAAGCCATATACCTTAAGTAGTCCTCCACATCCACATACCTGCACAATTCCTCAAAGGTCTTCTCATTGGTAAGGTCCGCATAGGCATATTTTTTGAAAAAAGCATAGTAATCGTTGACGATCTTTTTGTCCAGCTCTTCTCCGTCACTTGACACTCTCATAAATCTCTCGGAGTATTCGCATTTAACAAATTCGCCGTCATAATCCCCATATTTTCTGGAGAAATAGTCATCATTATAGGTTTCATTCAGCCACATGAGACCGTAGTAGGAACCGTTAACGTAGACCACTGCGGGCATTGTGGCTTCATAGTTTTCAAACCCCGCATCCCGGGCCAATGTCTGTGCCAGAGAGTCCCGCATCATGGTGTACTGCCAATCATCACCGGATGTTCTTAATACCAGCTTGTCATACTTTTTTATTATCTTCCCCGGCTCATCCATGCGAGGTGTTTCAAAAAGTGAAAAAGGAAAATATCCTCTCTCCGGAGAGTATTCCTTTCTGGCATACAATTTAAGAGATCTTGAAGCGCTGGTCACTCTGGAACCTCCGCCTATGACTCTTATCCCCGCATCCTGACTGAAAACCATATTCCCGTCAGCCTTTAAAGCCTCTATGTGAGCTTCTCTCTCAAACTTTTTCCCTGTATTTCCGGAAGAATTGGCTATCCTGTCCGTAAATATACCGGTTTTGGGATCATAAAGGTTTTTAGGGTCGCTTACAATGGAAATTATAACGGTATCGTACTTATCTTTGATGTTCTTATCCAGGAAGAACGTCTTTGTAACTACAGGTGTAGTCATTCCGTTTTCCGCGCATCCGATGGTTCGTAAAGTGACGATACCTGTTCCCGTTTCAGGCACGTCGAACCTGATCGGTCCGGTATATACCAATGAACCTTCGTTCGGTACACTTCCGTCGACAGTATAGTATATGTGTCCTTCAAAGGCAGTATCATATATCAGTTCTACATCCACAGACTCACTGTAGAAGTTGGCTTCGGGATAAATGTACATCTTTTCCGAAGGTGTGGGCGTGGGTGAGGGAGTAAATGTGGGTGTAGGTGTGAATGTAGGTGTAAATGTGGGCGTGTTGGTGGGCGTAGGTGTAGGCGTCTCAGTGGGTGTTGGCGTATAAGTGGGCGCAATCGTAGCCGGTATTATTACAGCTGTCGGCACACCGGTCTTTTCTTCTTTTTTTATCCAATCCAAAAGTCCGATATCCTGAACAAATGAACAACCGGTCAAAAAACCGGCCATCAATATAAGACTTATCAGACATAGTAATCTCTTTCCCATTTATATCCCTTCTTTTGTCTCTTTAACTCCCTTTGATACTACCACATTCCACTCATGTAGTAAAGAATCAAAAATAAAATAGAGCCATATCCTTTAAAGATATGGCTCTCTGATCTTTAGTTTACTGCTCGTCGCCGACGGGCTCCTCATAGAACTCATCTTCCAGCTCTTCGCCCTCTTCGGTAACATCGTCCGAACCGAAATCCGAATATCCGTCACCGTAGTTATTGTATCCATTCTCATCATACTCCATGTCGGAGAAATCATCCGAGAAGGTATCTGCATCGGTATCAAGCGCAATATTTCTATACTGCTTCATTCCTGTTCCTGCAGGGATCAGTTTTCCAAGGATTACGTTCTCCTTCAGGCCGATAAGGGGATCGATCTTTCCCTTGATCGAAGCATCTGTAAGAACTCTTGTGGTCTCCTGGAAGGAAGCTGCCGACAGGAAGGAATTGGTAGCAAGAGCTGCCTTGGTAATACCAAGCATGATCTGCTTACCTTCTGCAGGCTGTTTGCCTTCTGCGATAAGAGCCTTGTTAACATCCTCGAAATCAAACATATCAACATTTGTTCCGGGAAGGAATGAGGAATCACCGGCTTCGTCGACTCTGACTTTCTTCATAGTCTGACGAACGATAACCTCGATGTGCTTATCATTGATCTCAACACCCTGAAGACGGTAAACTCTCTGTACTTCACGAAGCATATAGTCCTGAACCGCATTGATGCCCTTGATCTTTAAGAGATCATGAGGATATACGGAACCTTCGGTAAGCTCATCACCGGCTTCGATAACCTGTCCGTCAAGGACATGGATCCTGGAACCGTAAGGGATGAGATATGCCTTGGATTCACCTGTTTCAGGGTTTGTAACAATAACTTCACGCTTCTTCTTGGTGTCTCTGATCTCAACCTTACCGCCGAACTCAGCAATGATAGCGAGTCCCTTGGGCTTACGTGTTTCAAAAAGTTCTTCGACACGGGGAAGACCCTGTGTGATATCACCACCGGCAACACCACCTGTATGGAAGGTTCTCATTGTAAGCTGTGTACCGGGTTCACCGATGGACTGAGCTGCGATGATACCAACTGCTTCGCCCACCTGAACAGGTTCACCTGTAGCCATGTTTGCACCGTAACACTTAGCGCAGACACCCACTCTGGAGCGGCAGGTAAGAGCAGTTCTGATCTTAACCTTGGCTGAAGGTTTAACCCACATTTCTCCCTCGTGTGAAGGTCTGGGATCGGGCTCAAGGAATTCAGCCTTGGAAACGATCCTCTCCGCACGCTTGGAAGTGATCATATGGTTAGCCTTAACGATAACTTCACCGTTATCATCAAGGATAGTTTCACAGGAGAAACGACCTGTAATTCTGTCTTTCAGGGACTCGATAACCTCGAGCTTGTCCATGAAAGCCTTTACCCACATTCCGGGTATCTCTGTATCGTCCTCTCTCATACACTCTGTCTCACGGATAATGACATCCTGTGAAACATCTACAAGACGACGGGTAAGGTAACCGGAGTCGGCTGTACGAAGAGCCGTATCGGAAAGTCCTTTACGAGCACCATGAGCTGAAACGAAGTACTCCAGTACGTCCAGACCTTCACGGAAGTTGGACTTGATAGGAAGTTCAATGGTACGACCTGATGTATCCGCCATGAGTCCACGCATACCTGCAAGCTGCTTGATCTGCTTGTCGGAACCACGGGCACCGGAGTCAGCCATCATGTGGATGTTATTGAACTGATCGAGACCGGTAAGAAGGGCATGTGTGATCTCATCATCGGCCTTCTTCCATGTTTCGATAACCATCTTATAACGCTCTTCCTCTGTAGTAAGACCTCTTCTGTGCTTCTTTGCGATCTCATCCACACGTGCCTGTGCTGCATCAAGAATAGCCTTCTTGTTTGCGGGAACGGTCATGTCGGAAATGGATACGGTCATAGCTGCACGGGTAGAGAACTTGTAACCCAGAGCCTTGATAGCATCAAGAGTCTCTGCTGTCTTAGTTGAACCGTGAACGCTAATGCACTTTTCAAGGATCTTTTTAAGCTGCTTCTTTCCAACGGGTTTACCGTTGTCGATCTCAAGAAGGAGCAGATCTTCCATATTAGAAAGATCACGTTTTCTGATACCGAGATCCTGAGGAATGATCTCGTTGAAGATTAAAGTACCGAGAGTAGTCTCGATAACTCTGGAAATCTCTCTGCCGTCATCAAGCTTCATGGAACGACGAACCTTAATGGTGGTATGAAGGGTGATAGCCTTGTTCTCATAAGCAAGGTAAGCTTCGTTCATGCTCTTGAATGCTTTGCCTTCTCCGAGCTCACCGTTCTTACGAAGTGTAAGATAGTAGATACCGAGAACCATATCCTGTGAAGGAACGGCAACAGGGCCACCATCTGAAGGCTTCAGAAGGTTGTTGGGTGAAAGCATGAGGAAACGAGCCTCTGCCTGTGCTTCTGCCGAAAGAGGAAGATGCACAGCCATCTGGTCACCATCGAAGTCAGCGTTGAATGCTGTACATACAAGAGGATGAAGCTTGATAGCCTTACCCTCAACAAGGATGGGTTCGAATGCCTGGATACCGAGTCTATGGAGCGTAGGAGCACGGTTAAGCATAACAGGATGCTCTCTGATAACTCTCTCAAGAATATCCCAAACCTCTGCCGAAGCACGGTCAACCATCTTCTTGGCAGCCTTAGGGTTATGAGCCTGTCCGTTGGCAAGGAGTTCCTTAACAACGAAAGGCTTGAAGAGCTCGAGTGCCATCTCCTTGGGAAGACCGCACTGATAGATCTTGAGCTCGGGACCAACTACGATAACAGAACGTCCTGAGTAGTCAACACGCTTACCCAAAAGGTTCTGACGGAAACGGCCCTGCTTACCCTTTAAGAGATCGGAAAGACTCTTAAGAGGGCGGTTTCCGGGGCCTGTAACCGGTCTGCCTCTTCTGCCGTTATCGATGAGAGCATCAACAGCTTCCTGAAGCATTCTCTTCTCGTTTCTCGTAATGAGTTCGGGAGAACCCATAGCGATCATTCCGCGAAGTCTTGAGTTTCTGTTGATGATACGACGATAAAGATCGTTCATATCGGAAGTAGCAAAACGTCCGCCGTCCAACTGAACCATGGGACGAAGATCGGGCGGGATTACCGGAAGGTTTACAAGGATCATCCATTCAGGGCGGTTACCGGACTTTCTGAAGTCTTCAACCACGCTCAGATGCTTGACCAGCTTCGCTCTCTTCTGACCTGTGGCGGTAAGGAGT
>JAFSWD010000185.1 GCA_017444675.1 Lachnospiraceae bacterium | reverse complement strand
TAAATTATCGTTTATTTTTGTATTAAGTTCTATTTTATCATCAAGATTACGTAAAATATCTGCAATCTTTAATTGTTTTTCTATTAGAGGGACATTAACTTCAATTCCAGAAAAAGTTTCTCGGGTAATTGTATCAAAAACTGATCCGTGTGTATTTTTTTGAAGCACGTAAACATTGTGTTTTACGAGGTAATAAAGAAAGGTCGGATCAACAATTTCTTTCTTTGCACGCAAGCCGTAACACGATTGGTTAAATGCCATCGGGAACGGTATCATCGCCATCTCACCCACAGTACCTCGTGCGGAAATAATGCTGTCGTCTCGTTCAAGTAATCTAGTAGAACTGTTATTTAGCCCTTCTTCTGTAATCGTTTTCTCTGTTGTATAAACATAGCGTTTATCGTTATTGAAATCTTTGACAGAAAGCCAAGGAATCTTGCCTCCCCAGTATCTAGAAACACTGGTTTTGGGAGTTCCGCCCCCAATTAATTCCATAATCTCTGAAAGCCTATATTTCATACCCAATCGCCCCCAACTTTCTTCTAATCTCCTCTTCAAGTTCGTGGGACTTAGCAAACATATCGGAAAGTTCAGATGTAAGCCTTGTCATCTTCTCCTCGAACGGCTCTCCGTCATCTTCCTGTTCCTCTATGCCCACATAGCGCCCGGGCGTAAGGATATAATCCTGCTTTTCGATATCTTGCAAGGTTACAACAGAGCAGAACCCCTTAACATCCTCAAGAGTCCCGTTCTGGAATGCCTCGAATGTGTCAGCGAGTTTCTGAATATCCTCTTCATCAAAATCCCTGTGCTTGCGGTCGACCATGTGGCCCATCTTACGGGCATCGATAAAGAGAGTCTTGCCCTTCTGCTTTTTGCCTTTTGTAATAAACCACAGAGTAACCGGAATGGTAACACTGTAGAAAAGCTGTGTGGGCATTGCAATGATGCCTTCAATCAGGTCGTCTTCTATAATTTTTTTGCGGATCTCGCCTTCCCCGCTCGACTGTGTTGAAAGAGCACCGTTGGCAAGCACAAGACCAATCTTTCCGTTAGGTGAAAGGTGATGGATCATGTGCTGAATCCAAGCATAGTTGGCATTTCCTGCCGGAGGGATGCCGTACTTCCATCTCACATCATCAAGGAGCTTCTCCTGGTTCCACGGATGATAGTTAAAGGGTGGATTTGCAAGGATAAAGTCCGCCTTAAGGGTCGGGTGAAGATCATTTGTAAAGGTATCTGCCTGGTAAGGTCCGAAATCTGCATCTATACCGCGGATAGCCATGTTCATCTTTGCCATTTTCCATGTGTCGGCATTGGCTTCCTGACCGTATACGGCAATGGAGCCTCGCTTACCGGAATGAGCCTGTATGAACTTTGCACTATGCACGAACATACCGCCGGAGCCACAGCAGCAATCATATACACGGCAGTTCTCGAAAGGCCTTAAGATTGAAACCAGGGTTTTTACCACACTTGCGGGAGTATAGAATTCTCCACCGCCTACGCCTTCCTTTTCAGCAAATTGAGCTATGCAATACTCGTAAGTACGGCCGAGCAAGTCTTCACTTGCCTCAGTATCGCTCATATCTATGTTGTTTGTAAAAATATCTACTCCTTCACCGATAACCCTTTTATCAAGATCCGGGCTAGCATAGTTCTTGGGAAGAACATTTTTAAGCGTCTTGTTTTCAGCTTCGATAGCTCTCATGGCGTTATCGATAACTGTGCCGATCTCCGGCGTATGCGCAGCCGAGGCTATAGTAGTCCATCTGGCTTCTTTGGGAACAAAGAACACATTTTCCATAGAATACGCATCCCTATCATCCTCAAAACCATCGCCCTCTTTGACGAGCTCGTCATATCGTCTGTCAAAAGCCGCGGAAATATAACGTAGAAAGATCAGTCCGATAATAACCTTTCTATATTCAGCCGCAGGAATATGCCCCCATAAAACGCAGGCAGCGTCCCACAATTGTTTTTCAAATCCAATATTAGCGTTTGTCTTATCGCCCATTTACCTTTTCCTCCGATATTTGCTCGTGTTTTTAACCCTATCTCCCATTATACTATATAACCAGTCATGATTTAACTAATTTCTATCGCTTTTTGTACTTCTCCGCGCACAAAACCCTTACCTTATCGCGAACAGTTTACCCCTCACTTTTTGGCGTAAGAGGAAGGCTGTCCGCCATAAGGTTTATAATATTATCCCCCTCACCCTCTTGTCCGTAAAAAGTACATTTTTTCTTGTCAAATTTCCGTCGATATATTTCCTTCAAAAATGCCTGCAAACCGCAGAAACAGGCTATTCTCGGCTCAGCAAGCAAACAGTTTCGACATGCATACTATGGCAGAACTGGTCCACGGCGCAGGCCTTTTGGAGGGTGTAGCCGCGGGAGGCGAGATACTTCACGTCCCGGCCCAGGGTGGCGGGATCGCAGGAAACATATACGATGCGGGAGGGGGACATCTTTACTACGGTGTCCAGAAGCTTCTCATCGCAGCCCTTGCGGGGCGGGTCGACTACAATCACATCGCACTTTTCGGCATCAGTTAAATCACGGTTTAACCTTGGAAGGGCATCTTCGGCGGCTCCGCAGAAGAACTCAGCATTGGTGATATTGTTGATACGGGCATTCTCTTTGGCATTATCGATAGCCTGGGGAACGATCTCCACTCCGTAGACCTTTTTGGCTTTTCTTGCAAGGAAGAGGGAAATGGTGCCGATACCGCAATAAAGATCCCAGACTGTTTCTTTGCCGGTCAGTTCCGCATATTCCAGAGCCTTGTCGTAGAGCTTCCGGGTCTGAACGGGATTCACCTGATAGAAAGACAGGGGTGAGATCCTGAAGATCACATCTCCGATCATATCATTTATATACAAAGGGCCGTATACGGGATACAGTTTATCCCCAAGGATCACGTTTGTGTTTTTGGTATTTACATTTATGCACAATGAAACGAATTTAAATCCCAGCTTAACAGCGTCCTCAGATATGCTCTTTACAAGGGTTTGAGCCATTTCCGAGCCGGCCTTCCACTTATTAAGTTCCTTGCCTTTGGCATTGATCACAAGGCAGACCATCACCTCTCCGGTGGAAAATCCTGTCCTGATCAAACAATGTCTCAGTTCACCTTTTCCCACCATTTCGTTGTAGGGCATAATGTTAAATCTTGATATAACCAGCCTTAAATCCTTTAAAACTGCGGCACAGAGAGGCTTTTCTATTTCGCAGGCATCATTCTCTATTATGTTGTGGGAATGGTAGGCATAAAAGCCTATCCTGGGATTTCCGTCCCTGTCTATCCCCACGGGATACTGAGCCTTGTTTCGATAATGCCAGGGTTCTTCCATCCCGATGATACCTTCAAAGCACCCTTCCAGGCTCTCGGGATCGACGCCGCCGATCCTGGTCAGGCAGTCAAACACTTTCTTTTTCTTTATCTCCAGCTGTTTTTCATAGCACAGCTGCTGGATCTGACAGCCTCCGCAACGGGACGCCACGGGGCATCTTGGTTCCACTCTGTCGGGTGAGGAGGTCAGGATCTTTTCGATCTTCGCATAGCCAAGATTCTTTTTAACCTTAAGCACATGAGCCTCCACCACATCCCCGGGTACACCACCCTTTACAAACAAAGTGAAGCCATCGACTTTGCCGATGCCTTCACCTTCTGTTCCAAGATCTGTTATATTAACCTTTACAATCTCATTCTTATTCATATTTTCCTGTTTTTCTCACATTGGATTCAAAATTCCTCTGGAAGCCCAGCCAGCCTTCATCGCTCTGAGCCGTGTCGAAAAGCTCGCCCAGTGTCTCCATCTTGGCGTCCATATCGTCCGCCATGCTGAGGGCGAGAGCTTCAGCTAAAGCCGGCTTCTTGGGTGATCCGTATTCCAGTTTTCCGTGATGAGCAAGGATGCAATGAAGTATCTCATTACGAAGCTTCTGAGGAAATCCTTCTATAAGGTCGATCTTCTTACCGACAAATTCCGCGCCCATGTAAATATGCCCCAGAAGTTGCCCTTCGTCAGTGTAGTCATTTTCCGGAAGCCCGGAAAGTTCCTTAATTTTCCCGATATCATGGAGCATGGCCGATGTCAGCAATACATCCCTGTTTAGAATAGGATAATTATCTGCAAAAGCTATGCAATTTCTTGTAACGGAAAGGGTGTGTTCCAGGAGTCCCCCTCTGAAAGCATGATGTATCTGCTTGGCGGCAGTGTGCTCACTGAAAGCCTTTGCCACTGCCTTATCGTTTATAAACACGCTTTCCAGAAGCGTCTTAAGCCAGGAGGTCTTGATCGTGGAGATTATATCCATCAGTTCTCTGTACATGGTGCCCACGTTTTTGCCGGAAGAAGGCACATAATCTTCCGGATTGTACTCTCCTTCGCTGCATTTCCTGAGGCGGTTTATGATGACCTGAAGCCTTTGATTAAAGAGGTTTGTGTTACCTTCTATGTACACATAATCTCCGGAATCAAACTCAGATACCCCCTGATTATTGGTGTTCCAGATTTTTCCGTCCACCGTTCCTGTCTTGTCCCCAAGGGTAAGCGCAAAATAATCATCACCCGACTTTTTCTTGCCCACCTCTTTTTTTCTGCAAAGGTAGATCCCGCTGACGCTGTCTCCTTCGCGAATATCTTTGATATACTTCATAAAAAGCCTTTCTAAACCGTTATTTTTTTATTGGGTTGATAAAATATATGCCTTATATTGCCCGATCCGGCATATACATACTCTGCCCTTTATTATTTGGCACCCAGGATCACATAGGCCGACATTTCCTTAAAATCTCCAGCATAGCTTCTTACATACGATACGTTCAGAGCCTGGGTAGCATAGGAAGAAGACAGAATGTCCATGAATTCCTCCATGTTGGACACCCTCTGTCCGTTAATGGCGGTTATCACATCTCCTGCTCTGAGTCCGGCGGTGTAAGCCGGCGAAGCGGCTATGACCTGATTCAGGAAAATGCCGTATTCAATACTGCCCTTATAATTTATTTTCCTGGGCAGGGCATTGGCAAGGATCCCGAAGTAAACGCCGTGTCCTCCGTTCAATAGGATGTTAAGCTCATCCTCAAGGGCACAGAGGGTTATAAAGCAGGGTAAGGTGTCCTCGGCATCCGCCTTTATGGTATGGGTGAGTATCCCCAGAACCTTACCGTCCATGTTAAAAGCAAAGCCGCTGGCACCTGAGTAATTAAGCCAGTTGGTAGTAAAGAAACTGATCTCCGCATCCTTTACTTCATAGTGGTTATTTCTCGAACTGATGATACCGAAGGAAAGCGAATCCGGATAGCCGTTGGCACGCCCCAGTTCAAACACGGGACTACCCACCTTTATCTCCTCTTCTTCGCACATTACCGCGTATTGCATGCCCTCAAGCTTTTCCTGATCCAGTGAGGAAATGGCCACGCCTATTATAGCAAGCCCCAGATCCTTGTCATAGTTATAAATCTCGCCCGGATAGGCCTTTTCGTCCCCTTCAAAGGTCACTTCCACCGACGCTGAATCTTCTACGGAAAAGTAATCCGTAAGTATCAATATATCCACACCATCCTGATTCAGGATCAAGCCGGTGGTATTCGTCCTTATCTCATATATATTACCAAGGAAATCTGTTCCCGTACTGATACCGTCTACAGAAGCTATGCTCCCTTTCACTTCTTCGGTAACGCTCATGACCTCTTCCATGAATTTCACATAGGAATAGACAGCCTTTTCATCGTCTCCATCCTTCTTGCCCGGATCCTTTTCTTCTCCCGGAGCAGGAGTGGGGGTAAGCTCTGTTGTCTGCGTGGTTTCCGGCCCCTTGGTGGGCACAGGAGTTTCCGTGACCGTTCCCGAAGGTGTAGCCTCAACACCGGGTGCAGCACTTGTTTCCGGTGTTATCATTGCCGTAGCCTGAGGAGTTCCTGAAGGTTCCGGCGTGTTCGTTACAGCAGGAGTGGGAGTCACCACCGGCGTAGGCGTCGCCAAGACTCTCGGGGTCGGTGTTGCCCGGCTTACGATCGGCGTGGCGGAGGGCTTGGGCAACGGCGTGGGGGTCTTATCCTTATAGACATATACCGTCTCTCTGTAAACAGGTATCTCTATCCCCAGTATTTCCACCAATGCGTCTCCGGAGACCAGGAAAAAGTATCTGGCAACAACGCCGAAGACGGTGGCACAAAGTATTACAAAAAGGAAGGTGATAAGTCTTCTAAACCACTTCTTTTTGCGTTTACTTACTATCTTCTCGGTAATAAACCGCTGCTCTTCCGAAATAGTGTTATCTATATTCTTATTGTTTTCATCAAATTCGGTGAACTCTGACATGTTCCCTCGCTTTCTGCCTATTCGGCAGATTTCAAAGTGAAGATGAATTCCGTCCCCACGCCTTCGGTACTCACTACCGAAATATTCTGGTCGTGAGCCTTAATGATCTCCTTAACTATGGAAAGTCCGAGACCGGAGCCTTTCTTGTCGCGGCCGCGGGAGGCATCGCTCTTGTAGAATCTCTCCCATACCTTATTTATGGACTCCTTGGGTATACCCACACCATAGTCCTTTACGGTCACATACACCTTGTGTCCCTTTTCTTCCGTGGTTATCTTAATGCTGGAATCCGAATTGGAAAACTTGACCGCATTATCCAAAAGATTATAAATAACCTGCTGGATCCTTCCCTCATCAGCCTCCACAAAAGTTTCCTTTTGTGAAAATACCAGATTTAAAACCAGTTTTTTCTTTATAAAAGTGCCTTCAAAGGTCAGAGCGATCTGCCTTATCATCTTGTTTATGTCAAATACTGACAAGCTCAGCATAAGTCCGTTATCGTCTATGTTGTTAAGCTGAAGAAGGTTGGACGTGAGTTTTGTCAGTCTGTCCGTCTCATATAAAAGTATATCAAAATACTTTCCCTGATCCGCTGTTTCTATAGTTCCGTCCTTCATGGCTTCAAGATAACCTCTGATGGACGTTAAAGGCGATCTGAAATCATGGGAAACGTTGGACAGGAACTTTCTTTGTATCTCATCGGAGTTGTTCAGCTTGTCGCCCATGTAACGTATACAGCCTCCAAGCTCCGCCAGTTCTTTGGGATAGCTTACCTTGAACTCGCCCCTGAAATTGTTTTCCATATATTCCTTCGTCTGTCCGGTCAGCTTGGTCACCGGATGCACCGAATAGAAATAAAGCAGAGCAAAAGCCCCTATCATGAAGGGAATGAAGATAAGATAGCATATATTTACGAAATCCGAATAGTAAACCCCCTCCGCATATATGGAGCTCATGGTGGTCATAACGCAAAGATAGCCCGAAACCGTGTAATTGTACATGATGGGTACGGATACGCACAGCATGGGGTCGGGTATATACTTCGGAACAACAAAATCCTTCTCGGTGTTATCCGCCATAAGCTGAGGAGCCGAAGTCCCCAAGGCCACATAAATGGCATTCTGTTTTCTGTTGGAGGTGGTATCTGCCACCACCAGTCCGTTTTTTGAAAGCATCAGGATGCGGGTATCGGTCATCTCCGCCGCAATATTCAGCGTGGAGACCACCTCGTCCTGCGCCCAGGTGGAAACATAATACTCGGATAGATATTTGTTGATTATATCGTTCGCCTCGGTATACAACTCCGCTGTTTTGGACTCCACCAGTTTCTTTTCGGTAAAATCCAGACCTACTGTGTTTAACAGGATCATCATCAATATCACGAGAGCGATCAATAATAAACTGTATTTCACTAAAACGGAAGTTTGTCTCATCAATCAACCTCAAACTTGTAACCAACTCCCCAAACCGTGGAAAGTTTCCAATTAATGCCATCCTTGATCTTTTCTCTGAGACGTTTAACATGAACATCCACTGTTCTGGTATCTCCGGGATATTCGTATCCCCAGATCTTATCCAATAATTGCTCTCTGGTAAACACTCTGTTGGGATTAGCCGCAAGATAATAGAGAAGTTCCAGCTCCTTGGGCGGCATCTCCAGCTTTTTCCCGTTGTAGACCACCGTGTAATTGGTGTGATTTACAGCCAGGCCGTCATATTGCACAAACTCACCCGCATCCGCATTTGGTGCAACATTGGAAACAGCAGCAGAAGTCTGAATGTTTCCCTCCTGGGCAAAACGTCTTAAGACCGCCTTGCATCTGGCAACCAGCTCCTTGGAATCAAAGGGCTTCATGATATAATCATCAGCCCCCAGTTCCAGACCCAGAACCTTGTCAAACACCTCGCCCTTTGCCGAAAGCATTATGATCGGTACATTAGAGGTCTTTCTTATCTCACGACACACTTCATATCCGTCAATGCCCGGAAGCATTATATCCAAAAGAATAAGGTTGGGGTCAAATGACCTGAACTTTTCCAATGCTTCTTCTCCGTCAGATGCGATCTCCGTGCTGTAGCATTCCTTTGTAAGATACAAAGTTACCAGTTCTGCTATGCTCTCATCATCATCGACCACAAGAATACGTTGTTTATCCGCCATAGTTACCTCCTTTTACCGATCTCTTAATTACTTAAATGTCACTATCGTAACACCCATGTCTCCTTCGCCGAAACCACCGAGTCTGAACTCCTTGGCATACTTATACTTCTTTAAGTACTTGTGTACCGCCTCTCTCAAGGCTCCGGTCCCTCTTCCGTGAACTATGGTACACTTTTCCAAATGTGCCAGATAAGCATCGTCAAGATACTTTTCCAGCACCGGCATAGCTTCATCCACCCTCATCCCGATAAGGTTGACCTCGGGATGGATGGTCATGGACTTGGTGATGCCGGATCTTGCACCGCTCTTTTTATTTACAGGTTCCTTCGCCGCATGGGAAAGCCACTGTACATCCTTTTTGTTAAGCTTTGTCTGCATCATTCCGGCTCTGACAGTCATCATCCCCTTTGCATCGGGCAGAGTGACCACGGTACCGTCCAGGTTGAGACTCAGGATCTTTACATTGTCTCCCACCGCAAACTCCACATTTTCGTTACTGTCGGCCTTTTTCTTGGGCTTAACCGCAAGTGCCGCAGAGTTTGTGCCCATCTTGTCTCTTAAAGCCGTTCTTTCTCTTTCCATGTCTGCCATGGAAAAATCCGCTCCCAGCTTATTAAGACGCTTGATGGCCTCGTCTGCATATTCTTTCGCTTCGGATATGACTTCTCTGGCCTCTTCGTGAGCTTCTCTTAAGACCTTGTCTCTGGCAGCTTCCAGCTTCTCATTCTTTTCCTCGTAACGCTTTTTGAGCGCTTCCGCATCTTCCAGAGCCTTTTGAGTCCGTTCCTCATCCCGCTCCATCTTCATGCGTCTTGTATCCAGATCGCTGATTACGTCCTCAAAACTCTTATCCTTGGTGCCTATAAAACTGCCGGCCATATCTATGATCTCGTCGGACAGACCCAGTTTTCTAGAGATCTCGAAAGCGTTTGACTTACCCGGAATACCGATCAGAAGCCTGTAAGTGGGCCTTAAGGTAGCCACGTCAAACTCACAGCAGGCATTTGAAACTCCCGGAGTGGTAAGAGCATATATCTTAAGCTCCGCATAATGGGTGGTAGCCACTGTACGGATGTTCTTCCTGTGAAGGGTGGCAAGTACTGCCTGAGCAAGAGCCGCGCCCTCCGTGGGATCCGTTCCGGCTCCCAATTCGTCAAAAAGGCAGAGGGAATGCTTGTCTGCTTCCTTAAGGATCCTCACGATATTGGTCATATGGGATGAAAAGGTGGAGAGCGACTGCTCTATGGACTGTTCGTCACCGATATCCGCAAACACATCGTTAAAAACACCCAGTTTACTTCCTTCCTGAGCAGGTATATGCAGTCCTGCCTGTCCCATGAGAGTAAAGAGTCCCACTGTCTTAAGGGTAACCGTCTTTCCTCCCGTGTTGGGTCCGGTAACTATGAGCATGGTGAAGTTTCCGCCCACATATATATCTATGGGAACCACCTTTTTTGCATCTATCAGAGGATGGCGTCCCTTTCTTATGGAAATATAACCGTTCCCGTTAAACTCAGGTTCCGTTGCCTTCATCTGCTTTGCAAGAGAGCCCTTGGCAAAGATAAAATCCAGCTCGGTAAGTGTCTCTATATTGTATTTAAGCGCTTCCGTGTACTGTCCTGCGTAAGCCGAGAGTTCAGCCAGGATCTTTTCAATCTCCTTGGCTTCCTTAAGAGAAAGCTCCGTCAGGTCATTATTGAGTTTTACCACCACCGCGGGCTCTATGAAGATCGTGGAGCCCTTGGCTGACTGATCGTGCACAAAGCCGTCAAACTGCTGCTTATATTCGGATTTTACGGGCAGGCAGTAGCGCCCGTTTCTCATGGTAACTATATTGTCCTGCAGTTTGTCTTTGTTGTCTGCGCTGTTTACTATCTTATTAAGTTGTTCGCGGATCCTGTCATTGATAACCGCCATCTGACGGCGGATCCTCTGTAATTCCGGACTTGCGTCGTCCGCGATCTCCTCTTCGGAGATTATGCATCTTTTGATCTCATTGTTCAGAGGAGAAATGGGTTCAAGGAGAGAGAATCTCTCGGAAAGAGAATCCTGTACATCATCCTCATCCCCGCTGTATCCATAGCTCTTAACTCTTAAGGTGGCCGTAAGCACGGAACTGATCTTTAAAAGCTCCGATGCCAGAAGTGAAGACTGAACTTCAAGGAGTTTTATGTCCCCTCTTATATCCGGTACGCCGTTAAAATTCAGGCTTCCCTTTTTGTATATCCGATTAAGGGCATCCTCCGTTTCCTTCTGGGCCGCTTTGATCTTTTCCGGATCCGTGTCGGGAAGCAGTTCAAGGGCTTTCTTCCTTCCGCCTTCCGAACCGCAGAGTTTGGAGAGCATTTCTATTATTTTGTTATATTCAAGTATCTTTATTGTTCTTTCGTTCAAAACTCAATCCTTTTTTATATCACTCCACTTATGTCTGTGAAGCTCTCCGCACATGTTCATTCCCTCAAAATTGTTCTGTCTCAGGGCTTCATAGAGAAGGACGGCAACGGAATTTGCCAGATTGAGAGAACGTATCTCCCCTATCATGGGTATCCTTACACAGGTATCGGGGGAGGACATGAGTATCTCTTCCGGTATCCCTGCGCTTTCCTTGCCGAACATGATAAAAGCGTCATTTTCATAGTGTGTGTCAGTATATAAGTGTTGGCCCTTTGTGGTCGCCATGTATACCTTGGGATTACCGTTCTTTTCGTTAAAGTCCTCCCAGCTGTCATACACATGGAGATCCAGGGATTTCCAATAATCCATGCCTGCGCGTCGTACAGCCTTGTCCGAAATGTCAAAACCCAAAGGACGGATCAAATGTAACGCCGTTCCCGTAGCAACGCAGGTACGCCCGATATTTCCTGTATTTGCGGGTATTTCGGGCTCAAGCAAGACTATATTCATTTCTTTTCCAGTCCTTTTACAAAAATCTCTATCCTGTCAAGAGCCTTCTTAAGGTTCTCAAGAGAGTACGCATAGGAGATACGAAGGAAGCCTTCGCCGCAATCGCCGAAAGCATTTCCCGGTACACAAGCCACCTTCTGTTCCTTAAGAAGTCTTGTGGCAAACTCATCCGATGTAAGTCCGAACTGCTTTACGCAGGGAAACACATAGAAAGCGCCTTCAGGCTCAAAGGTGTGGAGTCCCATCTCATTAAGTCTTGCAACCAGGTATCTTCTTCTTTCATCATAGGCCTCACGCATCCTGTCCACATCTTCATCCCCGTTTTTTAAGGCTTCGATGGCTGCACACTGGCTGGTGGTGGGAGCGCACATGATGGCAAACTGATGTATCTTCGTCATCTGCTTTATGATCTCTTCCGGTCCGCAGGCATAGCCCAGTCTCCATCCGGTCATGGCATAGGATTTGGAAAAACCGTTGATCACAATGGTCCTCTCCCTCATTCCCGGAAGTTCTGCTATGGAAACATGGTTATGTCCGTAGGTAAGCTCGGAATAGATCTCATCGGAAATAACAAACAGATCCTTTTCCACAACCACCTTGGCAATATCCTCCAGGTCCTCACGGGTCATTATACCGCCTGTGGGGTTATTGGGAAAAGGCATGATGAGTATCTTTGTTTTTGGTGTTATGGCATCCAGCAGTTCCTGTTTGGTAAGCTTAAACTTGTTTTCCTCTTTAAGATCGATAGTAACCGGAACACCGTCTGCAAGCCTGATACAGGGCACATAGGAAACATAGCTGGGTTCGGGCACCAGCACTTCGTCGCCTTCGTCTATCATTGCACGAAGAGCACCGTCTATGGCTTCGCTGCCGCCTATGGTTACCAGTGTTTCTTTTTTGTAGTCATAATGCAGGTTGTACCGTCTTGCAAGATAAGCCGTGATCTCCTGTCTAAGCTCTATAAGGCCGGCATTGGAGGTGTAAAAGGTCTTGCTTCTCTCCAGTGCATATATGCCTTCTTCTCTAATGTGCCAGGGCGTTTCAAAATCGGGTTCGCCCACACCCAATGAAATTGCATCCGGGATCTCGCTTACGATATCAAAAAATTTCCTGATACCCGAAGGCTTTATCCCGGTAACCTTTTTGTTTAACGGATCTCTCATTTTTTATCCCCTTATTCAAGTATCACGCCCCATCAGGGTGTGATCAACATACGCTCGTCATCATGAACCTCGCCCACCAAAGGCATTCCGTTCTGCTTGTACTTTTTAAGAACGAAGTTGGTGGAAGTGCTGAGTATGGCTTCCAGAGGCGCCAGCTTGTCGGAAACAAAGGCCGCTATCTCTCTCATGGACTTTCCCTCGATGATGATGGCCAGGTCATAGCCTCCCGAAACAAGATAAACCGCCGCCACTTCGTCAAAACGGTATATCCTTTCCGCGATCTTATCGAAACCGCGGCCTCTCTGAGGTGTTACCTTTACTTCGATTATGGCTGTTACCTTTTCTGTTTCCGTAGCATCCCAATTTATGAGCGTGGGATATCCGCAGATTATATTTTCTTCCTCCATGGCTCTGATCTCTGCCTTAACCGCTTCTTCGGTTATGCCCAGCATAAGGCTCAGATCCTTTGTGGAAATCTTGGAATTCTTTTCAATTGCTCTTAAGATCTTGTCTCTCATAATATCTCTCCTTTTTCCCCAGATGGTCGAGAAAGCATATGCCTTCTCTACGGGATGTCATAATATGGGTCAAAGCGGTTGGGTTCCAAAAATCTCTTTTCTTCGCCGTTTATTATCACCCTGTCCGCTGAATTATCTATAATGCCAATAACCTTGCCCAGCTCACGGTTTTCGGGGCTGTCCTCGACTATGGCCAAAAGCCCGCCGTCTCCCCTAAGCTGATAAGGAGACACGTCCAGTATCTCGCAGACTTCTATGGCCGACTGCCTGATCGGTATATCCTTAAGGTAAACGGAAGCTCCGGCTTTTTCTCTTTCCAAAAGCTCCCATAACGCGCCGAAAACGCCGCCTTCTGAAATATCATGCATGGCGACTGTGCCTCCGGTCTTTTCCGCCAGCCTTCGGGCCGCTTCAAAGGTACCTATATCGTTAAAGTCTCCTATGGCCTTATTTATATAATCCGCCGTAAGCCTCTGTTTAAGCCGGTCAAAGCACTTATCCGCAAGCATGGCACTTCCGGCATTTCCCGCATTTCCTGCCATGATCAGTATCCGGTCCCTGTCTTTTCCGGGAGACTTTAGATCATTTTCCTTTTCTCCCGTAACTGTAACGCTCACTGAAGCTTCACCGCCCACAAGGGTATTTCCGGTCACCAACGTCGTTCCGGTCTTTTCACAGGCTCGGGCAGCCTCGTCCACGATCCTTTTTACAAAAGCTTCTCCGGCCGTGTCGGTGGTAATGACGGATAAAGAAACAGCCAAAGCTCTGCCTCCCGCGGCGGCCATGGAATTTACCGCTCTTACGACAGCCAGCTCGCCGTTTCCTTTATCCTCTCCCGTGATGGCGGCAGAAGACATAAGAAACCTTTGCCCCTTTGCTTCAAAGCCTCCGGCGTCGATCCCTATCCCCGCTCCCGATCTTTTATTGTGATCCGAAACCCTTTTTAAAACGCTTCTCTTAAGCGCGCTTTCGGACAATTTACCTTTGTTCACTCTTGACAAACTCCCTCGGTTTTCCTAAACTCTAAAGCAACGAAGCAAGCATCGGAACCAGCATGGCAAGTACAAGAATAGCCACCAATATTCCCGAAAATAGTTTTCTGTTTTTCCTGTTCATTATAATTCCTTTCATACCGAAAAAGAGGCACATATGCAACCTATAATACCTGTTTTCCTGGCAATAACGCTGATACTTATCTTTTTGGTCAATTATTACTCCTCCAGAAACAACCGCAATCATAAAGCAAGAATGGATGCTTTCTGGGAAAGAGAATTAAAAGCAAACACGACTGCCAAAAAAGACATTTCAAATATTGATTTTATCACAATACCCGACTTTTTATCAAGTCCAACGGGCTCTGTTTCGGAAGAAATTAAGGATATCGAGAAAAGGATCGAAGATCTTAAAGAAAAAAAGATGGTTAATTTCTCCGGAAAGACAAATACTGACCTTAAACTGGAGTACGGAACAGCCAATTTTCCCACTCTCTCCGAGTGGGATGCCAACTACATAAAGCTGGTTCAGCTCATGACAAAATACATCGACGCCCTTAAGAAGGAGGGCTACGATGAAAAGGCGGAGCAGATTTTGACTTT